>SBFZ01000108.1 GCA_006227095.1 Bacteroidota bacterium
ATCAGTGCAAGCTGCTCGGGACCGCTGAAAGGAACTCTCAGCTCTGCATTGGCAACGGCCACCCTGGTACCGCTGAGCCTTGAGATATCAAGAGAACCGGTTCCCAGAGTACTCTCCTGACCGTATGAGACGTTTTCATATCCCCTGATCAGCCACGGATATCCCAGGTAAAGCGGCTGAAGAACGCCTTCTCCTTTTTTGCCGCCGTACATACCGTAACTGTATGCCCGGAAAGCGAGCCCTACAGGCTTCATCCAGAAATACTTCCTGTAGTCAGCCAGTACAGTAAAGACATCGGTTGCCCCGAAGTACTTGTCTGCCTGGACCCTTGCCCGGTGTCCCTGCATCGGTGAGGTCATCCCTGAGTATGAATTGTCTTCAACCCAGGCAAGCGATAACTGCTGGAAATTACTTCCGCCGGGAGCAGGCATCTTCTCCCTGGTAACACCCACACTTGCACCGTTAAGCAGGTAATAGTAGTTGTACCTGTCAATACGGTAATAGTACCATGAAGAGGATATCGTCGACTCCAGCCTGCGCGTCTGTGAGAAGGGCCAGGCTGCATAGAGGGTGATGTTGTCTTCAAACATCCGGATGTAATCAAGCTGCAGCACATCAACAGGTATCATGGCATCCTGGTACATGATTGAATCCCGGCCGAGTGACATTGTCCCGGCACGGTAAGGTATGTGCGAAAGTGCAGCTCCCCATTTGATCTTACCCTTCTGGTTGATATAGGCTGTCTGCCCGCCAAAGTCATAGATCTCACCGTTGAGCGAAAGGGCAGAATAGAGCTGATTATTCCCCACCATGTCAGAGAAGATCATGGTTACGCTCCCACCCAGGTTATTCCTGTATATGCCCCCTGAAAGGCCAACGTTGGTGTTGTTTGAAAGATAATCAAGCTTAAACTTTGGTTTATAGTCAACCTCTCTGACCGAATCTGCCGGAAGAGGGATGTCCTGCGTCCTGTTGTAGAGTGTTGTATCAACAAGTAAGGCAGCAGCATGATCCATCGGAGGAAGGGTGGCCGGCCCGAAGTCAAGACGGTCAGGGTCAACAGCCACCGCCTCAAACTGCCTTTCTTCTGCAACAATGATGTGATATGCATTCCCCGAATAGTAATTGTAGGCGATCCGGCCGGTTGCCGGAGAGATACTTATTGCCGGTGACCATGGAGTGATGCCGCTTATACCGGTCAGGTATTCAGTTAGCCTGAAAAGCTTCTCACCACTCAGGTCATACCTGTAAAGATTCCGGAATCCGTCAGCATCGGAGAGGAAATATATTGATCTGCCATCCGGCGAAAAGAGGGGATTCAGGTTGTATGCACCGAGAAAAATATCGATGACCCTGATGCTCCTGTCATTGAGGTCAAAAAGGGCGATATTGAAAGTGTATTTGCGGAGACCTGGTTCGTGGTTTTCCATCTCCTGTGAATAGACAAGATAGCGGCCGTCAGGAGACCACGAAGGATGGAGGTTGGCCTCCGGGTCGGAGGTGAGATGCTCAACCCTTCCCAATGCCAGGTCATAAAGATACAGGTCGGCAACGCCTCCGGCCATGCCTGAAAAGGCTATCTTCTTCCCGTCGGGTGACCATGAAGGGTTGAAGATCCCCGGAACTCCCTTAATTTCAATCTCCCGGGTGATTCTCCCCTTTCCGGTATCAAAAATGGCAAGTTTGTTCATCCCCTTGCTGAAAACAACAAAGGCAAAACGCCTGCTGTCAGGTGACCATGTGCCGGTCGACTCAATTGAATTGAAGTCCTCTGCACTGCGGGTTGTAGCTTCTGAGAGCCTTTTAATGGTCTTGCCGGTTACGGCTTCGGCAATGTAAAGATCGAGGCCGAAGACATTCTTTTCAGAAAAGAAAGCAATGTATTTACCGTCAGGACTGATTGACGGCGATATGTTCATCCTCCCTCCGTTGTACCTTGAAATGAGTTGGGTGCCGATAATACTGTCCTTCCTCCCGTTGATGTACTTTCCGTAATGGAGCTCGGTTGCGCTCTTCCACATCCCGGAAAGAGTCTTCTCATCATACCCGAGGATACTGTCAGCGGCTTTGCTGAAACCAAGTTCACCGGTTCTCATGAGAAGTGGCACCAGGAGCGAATCGCCCCAGGTTTTACCGGCCAGTGCCATGAATGCCTGTCCGTACCTGTAAGGAAAGTACCGTGAGTCAGTCGACAGCTGCTTAATTGTAGGGAAATCATTGCTCAGAAGCGCATCCCTCATCCACATCGAGGTGTTGGGGTCAACACTTCCGAGGGAGAAATACTCAGCCATACCCTCAATCATCCATAGCGGGATGTTGGCTAGCGAGGCTTTTGATGCGGTATCCCGCCTCAGGAACATGTTATACTGAAACGCATGAACCAGCTCATGGCCGAGTGTGTGGTCAGTCTGCGCCAGAGAGGGTGCAACAGGCATGATAACCCTGTTCTTGAGGCTCTCCGTAACTCCTCCTGTTCCCGTTCCGATCAGGGAACTGATCGTATTTGTCTGCTGGAAATCAGCATGTGTGTTATAGAAAATAACCGGGTTCTTCACCTTGAATGTGTCCCTGAACACTCTCTGGTGGATGCCATACCACTCCTCTGACCACCGTGACACAGTTGTGAGAAGAGAATCATCCTTCAGGTAATTGTAAATCTCAAAGTGGGGAGTCTGCAGTACATCAAATTTGAACGTGCTGTACCCCGGCTTGTTCCGTCCGAAATACTGTGCATCTGCATCAGTAATCATCACCAGGCCGGCCACAAGTATCACCCATGCCTGCCTGATACCCCTTGCCATTTTAACCCTGTCTGAGTTCATAACCTTACCTCCTTCTAATTAATTCTTCTGCCAATAATTACAGTACAGGTAGCCAATGAACCATGATAATCACCAATCAAATACATTCAAAAAATATGCCACTGCATTGCTGCTATAAGTACCTCCGGCCGGATTAAAATTCCTATTTTTGAATTACGGCATAATGAATCATACAAAATCAAATCAATACTCTATGAAAAAACTATCAATCATCACCATTGCACTTCTCCTGGCAACGCTGGGTGCTTGCAAAACCGAAAAAACCGACAAGACAGAGGTGAAAGTCATCGATGTGACCCTCACCGATGCCGAAAAAGCAGGAGGCGTACTTACTCCTGAAATACTGTGGAAGTACGGCAGGATAGGTTCTGTAGTGTTGTCTCCGGACGGATCCACCGTTCTCTATACTGTTACAAACTATGACCTCCCCACAGAGGCACGTACAACATGCATCTTCTCCGTACCTGCTGCAGGAGGCGATGCGGTTAACCTGACACCGGAAGGGGGTTCGGGTCCGCAGTGGATTGAGGAAGGCAAAAAGATAGCCTATATCGGCGGAGATAAAATCATGACTATGAACCCTGACGGCGCTGGCAAAAAGGAGATAACAGGTCTGCAGGATTTTGAGATCCTTTCATTCTCCCCGGCCGGTGACATGGTCTATTTCACCCGTCGCGTCAAACTTGACCAGACAGCAAATGAGAAATACAACCTGCCGAATGCGAAGGTCCGCATCATAGATGACCTGATGTACAGGCACTGGAATTCATGGCATGATTACTCCTACAGCCACGTCTTCACAGCCTCGTTCGATGGCTCGGCCATAAGCAATGAAAAGGATATCATGCCCGGACAGCGGTTTGATGCCCCCGATTCCCCCTGGTTCGATGAGGCAGATTTATCATGGAGCCCTGACGGGAAGTACATCGCCTACTCTTGCAAGAAACTGACCGGGAAGGCCTATACTCTCAGCACCAACACCGATATATACCTGTATAATGTTGCCACCGGCGAGGAGAAGAATATCACCGAAGGAAACATGGGATATGACAAGGTACCCGTCTTCTCACCGGATGGATCGATGATAGCCTACTCCAGCATGGAGGAAGATGGTTATGAGTCAGATCTCGAAAGACTGTTTGTCTATAACATAGCCACCGGTGAGCGCAAATGGGTCTCAGAAGGATGGGACTACAACGTTGGCAACATGCAGTGGAACGGCACCGGCGAGATATGGTTCACGAGCCCCTACCTGGGCACACAGCCGGTATTCAGTATTTCACTTGCATCAGGGAGTGTCACCCGGGTAACCACCGGCAATTATGATATGGGCTCCCTGCAGCTGAAAAACAATGTCCTGGTTGCAGGCATCCAGTCAATGGCACGCCCCACCGAAGTGGCAAAGGTTGAGATGGCTGATGGCCAGTTCTCGATGATCACCGACGTCAACGGCCATATCTACGAGAGCATTAAAATGGGCAAGAGCGAGGAGCGCTACATCAAGACCCAGGATGGAAAGGATCTGCAGATGTGGATCATCTATCCGCCAGATTTTGACCCTGCAAAGAAATATCCGGCACTGCTGTACTGCAAGGGCGGGCCGCAGGGACCCCTCGGGCAGAGCTGGAGCTACCGCTGGAACTACCAGATGATGGCAGCAAACGGCTATATCGTGGTGGCTGTCAACCGTCGCGGCAACTCAGGCTTCGGAAGTGAATGGCGCGAGCAGATCTCGGGTGATTATGGCGGCAAGAACATGCAGGATTACCTTGACGGAATTGACGCCATGGCGAAGGAGCCGTTCGTTGACAAAGACCGCCTGGGAGCCGTGGGAGCAAGTTACGGAGGCTACTCGGTCTTCTATCTTGCCGGGATACACAACAAGAGGTTCAAGGCGTTCGTGTCGCACTGCGGTGTTTATAATACAATCGCCGAGTACGGCTCCACCGAGGAATACTGGTACCCGAACAAGGATTACCAGGGTGCACCCTGGGACAAGCCGCAGCCTCCGGGATACAACAAATTTTCACCCCATACGATGGTCGACAAGTGGGATACCCCCATCCTGATCATCACGGGTGCGAACGATTTCCGGATCCCCTACAGCCAGTCGCTCGAGGCATTCAACTCGGCACAGCTGCGCGGGGTGCCATCCAGGCTGCTCTTCTTCGAGAATGAGTATCACTGGGTCACCAAACCGCAAAACGCTGTTATCTGGCAGAAGGAGTACTTTGAGTTCCTCGATGCGTATTTAAAATAGTCGGCAGTCAGCAGTACCAGTCGGCAGTTGGCGGTTGGCAGTTGTAAAAAATTGATTTACTGCCTATTGCTGACTGAAGACTGTGGACTTTACCTCGCCCTCATCTTCCTGTCAATGATCTCTGCTGCCTTGATGAGGGGGTAGGCTGCAGGTGAGGCTGTCAGCAGCGGGTGTGTTCCTATCTGGGTGATGAGCAATGAGTTTACCGTCATCCTGTTCTGGATTATCATCCCTATGACGTTGGTAAGCTCGCCGGCGCTGAGACCGCCGATGACCTCGCCACCAATGATTACGCCCGAGTTGCGCGCCGCAATGAGTTTAACCACCTGCTTCTGGGTCTTTGGAAGCGTTCCGGGATGGCGGTCAATACCCTCAAACAGGCCGGTAAGGACATCAATATTCTCTTTCCTGGCCGCAGCTTCTGTCAGTCCTGCCGTTCCGAATCCTGTCTTCCCGACGGCCGTGGCATATATTGCGATGGTTCCCGAGAAGGTCTTGACAGTCTCGAGCTGGAACAGGTTCATCCCTGCAATGCGGGCTTCGGCGCAAGCGGTTGAGGCAAGCATGGTATTCACACGGCGCCGCGTGAAGAAATCGCTCTTCTCCGCACAAT
>SBFZ01000051.1 GCA_006227095.1 Bacteroidota bacterium
CGCCAGGTCCGGAAACTCATCGCGGAAACCGAGGATGGCAGAAGGTTCAATCCCGACCAGTGGCCGGGTCTCACTGATGAAAGGTGAAAGTATTTTTATATTCTTGATTATAAGCTTTCTGGCCTTCCGGAGAAATCCTTTTGAAATGTATGTTCGTGCACTGGCGGCGTTGGGTACTGTAGTAATGTGGTAGCCCAGGCGGGTGAGCAGGGTGGCAGTTGCGACACCGGCATTGAGGTCATTGTGGTTTGTGAACTCATCGATGAACAGGCATACCTCACCAACCGGGCTGGCTGGATTAAGCGCCGGGAGGTTCCTTTTCAGCCATCTGCGGAAGGTTAGCGGCGCAAGCAGCGGGATGCTTCGCTCTGCAGCAAACCCTGTCATCTTCTTGATCATCCGGGAAGTGAACCTGCCGGATGCAAAGAAATTAAAGATACCTGGTATTGATGAAAACAGGGAATAAATCCTTGGCAGTGAAGCTATCAGCCGTGTACGTACTGAGGGTGGATGTACATCATTGTAGTGTTGCAGGAATTCCGATTTCAGCCTGGCAATATCAACCCCCGAGGGACATTCACTGTGACAACCCTTGCAGGCAAGGCAAAGATCGAGGATCTCAAAGATCTCGGGGCTGTCCCAGGGATTTTCCCTGTCTGCATAAAGCATTTCACGCATTATGTTTGCCCTTGCGCGTGTAGTCAGCCTTTCGTCGCCAGTGGCCATGTAGCTTGGGCACATCGTGCCTCCAATGGCACTGCTTTTACGGCAGTCGCCCGAACCGTTGCACTTCTCTGCGGCACGCACAACCCCCCCGCAGTCCGAGAAATCATAGTAAGTCTCCGGATCCGGTGTAGGCTTTCCCGGCTCGTACCGGAGCCAGCGGTCCATGGGAGGGGTGTTTACTATCTTGCCGGGATTGAGTATGTTGTCCGGATCAAATACCTTCTTGATCCGCATGTTGAGTTCAAAGTTGTGCTGCCCGATGATCAGCGGGATAAACTCACCCCTCAGCCTTCCGTCACCATGCTCGCCGCTCATTGAACCCCGGTACTTTTTCACAATGCGGGCAGTCTCCTCTGCAATGATTCGCAGAAGTTTCGCCTCTCCCTCATCCTTCAGGTTGATGAGAGGCCTTATGTGCAGCTCTCCGGTACCTATATGTGCATGATAGACTGACTCCTTGCCGTAGGATGTCAGCATTGATTCAATATCAGCAACAAAATCGCCAAGCCGGGTAACATCAACTGCACAGTCCTCAATAAGGGAAATGGGCTTGGCATCACCCGGTATGTTGGACAAAATGCCCAGGCCTGCCTTCCGCAGATCCCATACTCTCTTTACATCTTTGCCCCATATGAGAGGGAAGGCATAACCCAGTCCTTCAGCCCGCATTTCTTCCTCCATCTTTATGGCAGAGGTTTTTATCTCCCCTTCTTCAGTGGCACAGAACTCCACAATCAGAAGTGCACCGGGATCTCCTTCGATAAAGAACCTGTTCCGCTTCTGACTCTCGACAGTTGCAGCCAGGCTGATTATGTTGCTGTCCATCAGTTCCACAGCCCACGGACTGTGCCTGAGGGCAATGAGATTTGCACGGAATGCGTCGTTGCGATGCCTCAGGTGTACACATGACAATGCCTTCACGGGCGGGGGAAGCGGTACAAGCCCCAGCTTTGCCTCGGTGACTATTGCCAGGGTACCTTCTGACCCGGTGATCAGCCTGGCAAGATTAATCATCCGGCCTGACCCCGGTGTGAAGAGCTCACTGTACAACAGGTCATCAAGTGCATAGCCGGTATTGCGGCGCGGAATGGTCATGTCAGGATAATCACTCCTGATGGAATCCCTGTTGCCGTTACTCGCCATTATGCTGTCAATCTCCCTGTAAATCTCTCCCTCAGCGGTTTGCAGGTTGCATTTATGCCGGTATTCTTCCCCGGTAAGCTCCCTGAATAACACCTCCGAACCATCATGCAGAATTGCCTTTGCTTCAATGATATGATCCCTGACCGAGCCGTACACCAGGGAGTGCAGCCCACAACCGTTGTTTCCGATCATGCCTCCCATGTTGCACCTGCTGGAGGTTGAAGTCTCAGGACCGAACATCAGCCCGTGGCTGCGCAGTATATCGTTGAGCTCATCCGGTACCACACCGGGCTCAAGCCTTACCCATCTTTCAGCAACATTGATTTCCAGTATCCTTCCAAAGTGTCGCGAAAGGTCGGCCACTATTCCGGAGCCTACCACCTGACCTGCCAGTGAGGTACCTGCAGCCCTCGGGATGATCCCTGTACCGTGCCTTACGGCAAATGCCAGAAGTCTCCTTATATCTTCACCGTGACACGGAAAAACCACCGCAAGCGGCTCCTCCCTGTAGATGGATGCATCAGTAGCATACATGAGCCTCGAACTCCTGTCATACCTCACCTCACCCTCAAGCAGCAAGGCAAGCTGCTCAATGTCCGCCACAGAAACCTGGTTCTCCATCCGCTGAAATTTCCTGCTTCAAAAATAGCCATTTGAAGACTTCACTGCAGGGGCGAAAAGAGGTTTTCGAAAAAAATCGGCTAAAATTTGAAAATTCTGACTTTAATCATGTAGTTGATAATTGTACGATTACACTTTTTTCGTACTTTTATCCCGACAGGACAAATAAACTAAATTATTGATATACAATGGAATTGCTTGAACGGATCAAAATTAATGCCAGACGGCACAACAAAATGATTGTTTTACCTGAAGGAACCGAGGAGAGGACACTTAAGGCTGCTGATGCAGTGCTCGGGGAGGGGATAGCCCGGATAACACTGCTGGGGAACCCGGAGGAGATCAATGCCATGGCTGGCTCATTTGGTCTGAAGAATATCCCGAAGGCTGAAATAATTGATCCGGCAGATCACCCGAAGAAGAAGCATTATATTGATACCATGGTTGAGCTCCGCAAAAGCAAGGGTCTTACTGTTGAGGAGGCCTCAAGGCTCATTGAAGATCCGCTTTACCTGGGAGTGATGATGATCAAATGCGGTGATGCTGATGGTGAAGTGGCAGGAGCAAGGAATACCACGGGTGATGTTCTTAGGCCTGCATTCCAGTATGTGAAGACAGCACCTGGCATATCGGTGGTTTCTGGAGCCTTTATCATGATATTGAAAGACAAGGAGTTTGGTGCAGACGGAATCATAGTTTATGCCGACGGTGCCGTACATCCTGATCCTACAGACAGGGAACTGGCAGAGATAGCCGTTGCTACCGCCAGGACGACAAAGACAATAGTGGGAGTGGAGCCGAAGGTTGCCCTCCTCAGCTTCTCAACCATGGGCAGTGCAAAGCATCCCCTGGTTGACAAGGTGGTGAGCGCCACTAAGATGGCGAAGGAAATGGCCCCTGAGTTCATGTTCGAGGGTGAGCTCCAGGCTGACGCCGCCCTTATTGAGGCAATTGGTCAGAAAAAAGCCCCTGGCAGCAAAATAGCCGGCAAGGCCAACGTACTTGTTTTCCCTAACCTTGAGTGCGGCAACATAGCTTACAAGCTTACTGAGAGGCTTGCACACGCACAGGCCATAGGCCCCGTACTCCAGGGGATGGCAGCCCCGATAAACGACCTCTCCAGGGGCTGTTCAGTCAGTGACATCATAAACGTAATAGCCATAACCGCCAACCAGGCAGCCGGCTTAACAAAATAACCAAACCATATCATGAACATTTTAGTATTAAACTGCGGCAGCTCTTCAATCAAGTATCAGCTGTTTGACATGCAAGACAGCGCCAGGGTCCTGGCTAAGGGACTCCTTGAGAGAATCGGCCTGACCGACGGAATACTCACCCACAAACCTGCCGGCAAGGATCCCTACAAGGTGGTCCTTGACATCCCTGACCATACCGTTGGCATCAATATGGTAATGGAAGCCCTTGTAAATCCTGTTCACGGGGTTATCGGAAGCATCAGTGAGATCAAGGCAGTAGGCCACCGTGTGGCCCATGGCGGTGAGAACTTCAAGGAATCAGTGCTTATAGACAATGACGTTAAGCGTGACATAGAAAACTGCTCCGAACTGGCACCTCTGCATAACCCTGCACACCTCAAGGGTATTCTGTCATGCGAGAAGCTTCTTCCCGGAATACCCCAGGTTGCTGTGTTCGATACCTCGTTTCACCAGACAATGCCTGACTATGCATATATGTACGCCATTCCGTACGAATATTATGAAAAATACCGGATCCGTAAATACGGCTTCCATGGGACCAGTCACAGGTTTGTGGCGGAAAAAGCATGCAGGATGCTTGGTATGGACCTTGACAAATCAAAGATCATCACCTGCCACCTGGGCAACGGGGCTTCAATAACTGCTGTTGAGAACGGCAAGTCAATTGACACGTCAATGGGATTCACCCCGGTTGACGGACTGATCATGGGTACCCGGACAGGTGAGATCGATCCGGGCGTACTTCTGTATCTCGCTGATAAGGAGGAGCTTAGCGTCAGCGGTGTTAATAACATGATAAACAAGAAGAGTGGTGTGGCTGGTATTTCACAGCTTTCGTCCGATATGCGTGACCTTGAGATTGCTGCCAATGAAGGTAACCCAAAGGCGCTGCTCGCCCTCAATATGTATGCCTACAAGATCAAGAAGTTCATCGGAGCCTATGTGGCGGCAATGAACGGACTGGATCTGCTTATCTTTACTGCCGGTGTAGGGGAGAATGATTTCAATGCAAGGAAGATGATCTGTACCGGAATGGAGTACCTGGGCATTGAAATAAATCCGGAGATCAACCATGGTGTCAAAGGGAAGGACCTGGTTATTTCAACACCCTCATCCAGGGTGAAGGTGATGGTGGTTACCACCGACGAGGAATTTGTAATAGCTTCAGACACTAAAGCAATAGTTGAGAAACTTACTCACTAAATACTCTATATCATGGTTTTAAAGCACCTCTCAGATCTCAGGCAGTTGCTGGTTGACAAGCCTGCCAGGCGGCTGGTACTGGCGGCAGCACAGGACCACAACTCGCTCACCTCGGCACTTATGGCAGCACGTGACGGTTTCGTTGAGCCGATACTCGTTGGTGACAGGGAAGCCATACAGAAGCTGGCCGCCCAGAACAACCTTGACATGACAGGAATAAGGGTGGTGCATGAGCCTGATACCGAAATGGCTGTGGAGATTGCAGTCAGGATGGTAAGAAGCAACCAGGCAGACATCCTGATGAAGGGAAAGGTGGGAACGTCGTCCCTGCTCAAGGGAGTACTCAACAAGGAATGGGGCCTGAGGTCAGGTTCACTGCTTTCTCATTTTGCAATTTTTGAGGTGGCAGCATATCATAAGCTGATTGCTGTAACCGATGTTGCAATGAACATCGCACCAAACCTTCAGGATAAGATAGCAATAGTGAACAATTCCGTTGCTTGCCTCAACAAGCTTGGAGTGGAGATGCCGAAAGTGGCCGTACTGGGAGCAGTGGAGATGGTCAGCGAGAATATGCAGGCAACGCTTGATGCAGCTCTTCTGTCGAAGATGAACCAGCGTGACCAGATAAGAAACTGCATCATTGACGGACCCCTCGCATTTGACAATGCAATCAGCCTTGAAAGCGCAGTGCATAAGGGAATCAGAAGCGATGTGGCCGGGGATACCGACCTGCTGATAATGCCTGACATAGAAGTGGGCAATGTCCTTTACAAATCAC
>SBFZ01000316.1 GCA_006227095.1 Bacteroidota bacterium
CTGTACTCCTTCGTGGCTGGCATCCTCATCCACATTGAGCCTGTCTTCCACCAGGCTGATAATGGGAAGAAGGATGTTTGTGCTTCCCAGCCAGTTAAAGACATAGTCAATACAGCACAGTTCCTCGCTGTCAAGTCTTATAGCCATCTCCCGGGAGACGGGAGCGAGTATCACAATCGGTATTTCAGGCCAGTCTGTCTTTATCTTCAGTGAGAGGTCGAATGGATCCATGTCACTTATGCTCAGCATGTTTATGACAAGGTCGATCTTGCCCCTGCCAAGCGCTTTCAGTGCTTCTGCAGCAGAAGTGACATGGATAAACTGAGGAGGATAACGGAGATTGAACGAGACATAGTCATTGAATACCTTCTCGTCAATTTTTCCGTCCTCCTCCATTATAAAGGCATCGTACCTGCTGCAGATCAGGAGTACATACCTGACCCTTTTCTGCATCAGGAGCTCGAAGGAGGTCTCTCTGAAGATGTCTTTCACCGGTTAAACCACTCCCTGGGCCAGCATGGCCTCGGCCACCTTGACGAAACCACCGATATTGGCTCCGTCCACGTAGTTGATGAACCCGTCTTTTGTGGTTCCGTATTTCACGCATGTGGCGTGTATATCCTTCATGATCCTGTGAAGGCGGCTGTCAACCTCTTCGCGTGACCATGAGAGACGCATGGAGTTCTGTGTCATCTCCAGCCCTGAGGTGGCAACACCTCCTGCGTTGGCTGCCTTTCCGGGTCCGAAGAGAATCTTGTGATTCAGGAATACGTTGACGGCTTCCGGAGTGGATGGCATGTTTGCTCCCTCGGAGACGACAAAGCAGCCGTTCTTTACCAGCAGTTCTGCATCGGCGCCGCTTATCTCATTCTGTGTTGCGGACGGGAGGGCTACCTGGCACGGCACATCCCATGGGGTGGATTTTCCTTCAACATAGGTACACCCGTATTTGTCGGCATACTCCCTTATGCGGCCTCTCCTTACATTCTTGAGGTTCTTGACAAACGACAGTTTTTCTTCATTGATGCCGTCCGGGTCGTAGATGTATCCGTTTGAATCAGAAAAAGTTACAACCTTGGCACCCATCTGGATCGCTTTTTCAGCAGCAAACTGGGCAACGTTGCCTGACCCTGAGACACAGCAGATCTTGCCCTTGAGGCTGTCTCCACGTGTGTTGAGCATCTCCTCTGCAAAATAGACCTGGCCGTAGCCTGTAGCCTCCAGCCTGATGAGGCTGCCGCCCCATTCCAGTCCCTTGCCGGTCAATACTCCCGTAAATTCATTCCTAAGTCTTTTATACTGACCGAACAGGAAGCCTATTTCCCTTCCGCCTACTCCTATATCTCCTGCCGGCACATCGGTGTTGGCTCCCACATGCCTGTAGAGTTCAGACATGAATGACTGGCAGAAGCGCATCACCTCATTGTCGCTCTTTTCCTTCGGGTCAAAGTCAGAACCTCCCTTGCCGCCGCCCATCGGCAGTGTGGTAAGGCTGTTCTTGAGAACCTGCTCGAAGGCAAGAAACTTCAGTATGCCCAGGTTAACGGTGGGATGGAACCGGAGGCCTCCCTTGTAGGGTCCGATGGCACTGTTCATCTCGATCCGGTAACCCTTGTTTACCTGGATTTCTCCCTTGTCATCGACCCAGGGGACCCTGAAAAGGATAACCCTTTCAGGTTCCGCCATCCTCTCGAGGATCTTGGCAGACCTGTATTTGGGGTTTTCCAGGATAAAAGGCATCAGTGATTCGGTCACTTCTCTGACTGCCTGGTGAAATTCAACCTCACCGGGGTTTTTGGCGATGATCTTCGCCATGAATTCATCAACGGGGTTTGACATAACAGTAGGGTTTTAAGATTTAATGGTACAAAGTATAGAGTCTTTAAATTTCTATATTTCATGGCTATCTGCAAAATATATTGAGCTTTTTTTTAACTTTCATAGGTAAAATTTGCCCCCTGTACATTGCCTGCAGTAATGAACTGACCGCTGATGGAAGATTTATCAAAGTTACAGAAGGAGATGCAGAAACTTCTGGCTGAGAAGATTCAAAGCCAGAAAGGACTCTCCATTATCTATTCCATCAACAGGGTAATAAGCAAAAAATATACGGTGGGAGAAACCCTCTCTGAGATTGTCAGGGAGATCCCAAAGGCCTGGCAGTACTCAGAATATGCATATGCAAGGATCAAGTTTGACGGGCATGAATATCGCCTGCCCGGCTTCCGGGAGACCCGCTGGATACAGAAACAGATATTTGAGACATATGACAAGAAGTGGGGGGCTATTGATGTCTTCTACACCAAGCAGTTTCCCAGGGCTGATGAAGGCCCTTTCCTCCATGAGGAGCGGCAGCTGCTTGAAAATATAGCCACCATTGTCAGCAACTACCTCAATTCACAGCTGGCTTCTGACCAGTCTCAGGGACCTGACCGGTTTGCAGAGGTATCACTCGAGCGGACTCAGAAGATAAGTGAAGAAAGGAATATCGATGATGCGCTGTTCCAGATATGCAGGAATATGCCCAGGTCATGGCAGTTCCCTGATTATGCAGTTGCCAGGATAGTCTATGGTGGCAAGGAGTACCTCAGCTCAGACAGGGATTTTTCCGAACATGAGTGGAGCCTCAGGGAAGAGTTCACCACCATTGACCGTAAATCAGGAACCATAGAATTCTTTTACCTGAAAGGTTTTCCGGCAACATACTGGGAAACACACGTAGAGTCAGAAAAGGAACTTCTCTGGAATATGGCCAACCTGATCACAGGGTTTATCAATATCATCAAGGGCAACGAGATAAGGCAGCCGGCTGACAGAGAGGAAAAACAAAGTGATGAATCAAGGGCTGACAACCGGATTTTTTCGTGTGTAAATGAAATTTCAAAGAGCCTGCGAAACGGTCATTCGCTGGAAACAACACTTTCCGAGATCATTGAACTGATCCCGATGGCATTCAGGTTCCCGGAGCATATAGAGTGCCTTATTACCTATGACAATACCGGGTTCCGGTCACCTGGCTACGCCGATTCCACTGCTTTCCTCGAAGCTCCCTTCAAGACCATTTCGCCGAAGAGCGGATCAGTCAGGATTACATATACAGGTGATGTGGAAGAGGCCGGGGTTGAACCATTCCTTGAGGAGGAGAAACAGTTTGCCGAGACCCTGGCACTTCTTATCTCAGGGTTCATAAACCTTATCCATGGTCTCGATTCGGTAATAGCAACACAGGAGGGGCTTAAGGAAATTCTGTACGAGAAGACCGAGCGTCTCAAGGAACTTTCATGCATCAACCAGACAACCTCGATACTTCAATCGGAAAAATCAGTTGAGAACGCTCTGAAGCGAATTGTGTACATATTGCCTGATGCCTGGCAATATCCGGAAAATACCGTGGCAAGAATCAGTTTTGACGGCAAGGAATACATGTCACCGGGCTTCATCGTCACCAAATGGCGTCAGAGACAGCCTTTCCTTACCATTGACGACAGGTTCGGCGAGGTGGAGATCTATTATACGAAGGAATATCCCGAGATTGATGAGGGGCCCTTCATGAAGGAGGAGCGTGACCTGATAAACAACCTGGCAACACTTATCTGCAATTACCTGAATACCGTACAGGGTGAGGTTGCAATAAAAAAATACCGGTCTGACGAGGAGCTGAAGCAGAAATACGAAGCAGCCCGTGATTTCCTGCTGAACAAGCGGAAGCTGCTTCAGAACTTCCTGGAGAAGAATAACTATGACCGTGATATCTTCCATGACCTGATGAAGTTCAAGGTAAGGGAGATACTTATCATCTCAAACCTTTATGATGCTTACAGCCTCGAGAGGGAAGGGAAGTTTTCCGATTATATACTTGGTGTTTACTACCAGCTGAACCTGACCTCCATTCCAAGAATTACCGGGGTATCTTCTTTCGAAGAGGCTTTTGAGAAACTCTATTCGAGGCATTTTGACCTCATCATCATAATGGTGGGGGTAGACCGGAAAGCCCCGATGGAGATAGCTGCCAGGCTTAAGGCACTTTACAAGTATATCCCTATTTACCTGTTGCTCAACAACAACCAGTACATAGGTTATTTTCAGGGTGAGCAGAAAAGGACCAGCCTGATAGACAATGTTTTCGTATGGAACGGTGACTCCAGGATATTCTTTGCCATGGTCAAGCAGCTGGAGGACTATGTCAATGCGGAAAATGACACGAAGGTAGGCTACAGCAGGATCATCCTGCTGGTTGAAGACTCTCCGAAATACTATTCCAGGTATATCCCGCTGCTCTATCACTGCGTGATGGAACAGACAAGGCGTATCATTGAAGATGTAAGCACCATGGACGAGCTTTACAAGGTGCTGCGCCTCAGGGTACGGCCGAAAATACTGATGGCTTCCAACTATGAGGAGGCAGTGCAGATTTTCGACAAGTACAAGGATTTCTTCCTCTGCCTGATTACAGATATTAAATTTGAGAAGAACTCAAAGTTTGATGAAAAAGCCGGGTTCGAACTGGTAAGGTACATCAAGTCGGAGATACCTGACCTGCCAACCATAATTCAGTCTTCTGACCGCAGCAATGAGCAGATGGCAAGGGATCTCAACTGCGTCTTCATCCACAAGAACTCTGACACCCTGGCACAGGATATAAGGAACTTCATCAGTTATAACCTGGGATTCGGCGATTTCATTTACCAGGACGAGACAGGAAGGACGGTCGGGACTGCCAAAAACATGAATGAGTTTGAGCAGCAGCTGCAATCGATCCCCATCGAGACTCTACTTTATCATGCCAGCCGGAACCACTTTTCACTCTGGCTTACTGCGCGTGGGGAGATTCAGCTTGCCAGGGAGATAGCACCGAAAAAGATCAGTGATTTCAGGGATCCTGAGGCTCTTCGTGACTACCTGGTAAGGATAGTCAAGCAGCTCAAGTATGAAAAGAACAAGGGTAAGATCGTTGATTTTGATGAGACGCTGATAACTGAAGAAAGCAACATCATTCAGCTGTCTCCCGGAGCCCTTGGCGGAAAGGGGAGGGGACTTGCGTTCATTCACACCCTCATTTACAATTTTGACATCTCGCATTTTGTTCCGGGGATAAATATCAAGGCGCCCAGAACCTTCATAATCGGCACAAACGAATTCGAGGATTTTCTTGACAATAACAGGCTCAGAAGCAGGGTGTACCAGGAGGCCAGCTATGAGAAGATCAAGGAGCTCTTCATCAGGGGCAGGCTTACACCTGTACTGGAGAAAAAGCTTCGAATCATACTGGGAAAAATAAAAAAGCCCCTTGCAGTCAGGTCATCAGGATTATTTGAGGACTCACTTATGCAGCCATTTGCGGGGATCTTTGAGACTTTCCTTGTGCCCAACAGCAATGAGGATATTGAGATCCGCCTCCGGCAGCTTACCGATGCAATTAAACTGGTTTACGCATCAATATATTCCGAAACGGCCCGGGGTTACATCAATGCCATCAATTACAAGATCGAGGAGGAGAAGATGGCAGTAATTCTCCAGGAGGTAGTGGGAGAGCAATATGAAGAGTTTTATTATCCTCATATCAGCGGGGTAAGCCAGTCATACAATTATTACCCGTTCGGTCATATGCAGCCGGAAGACGGGTTTGCAGTGATAGCCGTGGGCCTTGGCACCTATGTTGTCGAGGGGGAAAAGGCTTTCAGGTTTACACC
>SBFZ01000218.1 GCA_006227095.1 Bacteroidota bacterium
ACCCTCTTCCTGCTGATCTTCGTCGGGGTGGCCTTCGTCAGCGGACCGGCCAAGCTGCTTTTTACCATGTCAGGATTCAGCCTGCCATTCTGGCTGGGACTGATATTCTTCTATTACATCATGGCCACCATGCTGCCCATAGACAAGATCATAGGCATGCTCTACCCCTTCTTCGGAGGAGCACTTATCTTCATGGCTCTTGGTGTTCTGATCAGCATCATTGTCAGATGGACCGGGGGAAGCCTGACCCTGATGGAACTGACGCCGGCCCGGCTCATCAACTTCCAGGCTGATGCAGCCACAAATACCATTTTCCCCTTCCTCTTCATCGTAGTTTCGTGCGGCGCCATCTCAGGCTTTCATGCCACACAGTCGCCCCTGATGGCCCGTTGCCTGAGATCAGAAAAGCAGGGACGGCATATCTTTTACGGAGCTATGATCGCAGAAGGGATTGTAGCAATGATCTGGGCCACGGCTGCAATGAACTACATGGGTGATGTTCACGGATTGAACTATGCCTTTACCCATCCCCTGGCAGACAACCCCGCCATCAGGCCTGACCCGGCCTGGCTGGTGAATGAGATCTGCCGGTCATGGCTCGGCAAGACCGGGGCCATAATAGCAGTCATTGGTGTTGTGGCCTGCCCGGTCACATCGGGTGACACTGCCTTCAGGAGTGCAAGGCTGACCATAGCAGATATGCTCGGGATACCGCAGAAAAAAATATCGTCACGACTGATGATTGTGATACCGGTCTTCATCCTGGCATTTTTTCTGACTTTTGTGATGAAGGATGAGTTTGCCCGGATATGGAAGTTCGTCGGGATTTCCAACCAGGCGCTGGCTGCAATAACCTGCTGGACCATAGCTATGTATCTCGGACTTCGGGGCAAAAGCCACCTTATGATGTCACTGCCGGCTTTCTTTCTGACAGCAGTATGCCTGACCTACCTTATGACAGCACCCCATTCAGGTGGCGGACTTGCACTGCCGCTGAAAGTTTCAGTGCTTATAGGCGTTGCCGGCGCTATTGCAGCATTTACCCTGTTTGTGACCGTACTTAAGAAAAAAAGACAACAGGCAGATCAATAGGTTTCTCCTGTAACGGTTATTTCTGCCGGTTTTCTTCCGGCAACAGGCATGTCACATTTGAGCTTCCCGATCTCGCGCCGGAAATAGATGAAGGAAATCACGGCTGCAATGAAATCAGATACCGGGTTGGCTATCCACACACCGGCCACTCCCCAGAAACGGGGAAGTATCAGAATCAGGGGCAGCAGAACTATAATCTGCCTGAGCAATGACAGGAAAGCGGCAAGTCTCGCCTTGCCGATGGCCTGGAAATAATTTGAGGCAATAATCTGGAACCCTACCACCGGCAGCATGGCGCAATAGATGCGCAGGCCAAGGATGCCCGCCTCCCTCAGCTCCACGCTGTCAGAATTGAAAATACTGACAATGGTTCCGGGGAGAAGCATGCACATCAGCCATCCACCGATGGCAATCAGGGTGGCATACCTGATAGCCTTGAGGATGGTCTCCTTAACCCGGCAGAAGAGGCCGGCACCATAGTTGAACCCTATGATGGGCTGCACAGCCATATTGAGTGAGATGATCGATATCACCAGCATCATGGCTGAGCTGTTCACTATACCCAGTGCAGCCACTGAGATATCCCCGCCGTATCTGATAAATTTTGTATTCATCACCGCCGTTACGATGCTGGCCGCTATATTCATGGCAAACGGAGCAAATCCGATTGATATAATATATTTAATAATGTATGGACTGGGACGGATATTGGCAAGGGTCAGCCTGGTCACACTCCTGCTGCTGCGGAAATGCATCAGCACCCAGGCTACAAGGAAACTGTGCGATATAACCGTTGCCAGTGCAGCACCCTTCACTCCCATTCCCAGCCCGAAGATGAAGATAGGGTCAAGGACAATATTCAGCCCTGCACTGATAAACATTGAATACATTGCAATTTTCGGATTTCCTTCAGCCCTGATCACGTTGTTCAGGGAGAAGCCAACCATAGCCATCGGGGTACCAAGCAGGATTATTGTGAAATAATCTGATGCGTATTGTATGGTTTCTGCTCCCGCACCAAATACCTGCAATACCCAGTCGCGTACCAGGAATCCTCCACCCATCATCAGAAGACCAAGGAGAAGAGCCAGGAAGAATGCATTGCCAAGAACACGGTTTGCCCGGTTGAAATCCTTCTCGCCCAGGCTGAGTGAGATACGCACTGCAGATCCCATACCAACCAGCATTCCGAAGGCCATGATGATGATCATCAGCGGGAAGACGACGGTGAGTCCTGACAGCGCCAGGGCATCCACGCCCTGGCCTATATAAATACGGTCGACCACATTGTAGAGAGCATTGGCCATCATGCTGGCAAATGCCGGAAGGAAGTATTTCCACATGAGCTTCCCTGTTTTCTCATGCTCAAGCTCGTATACCTGCCTGGGATCATTCATAGATGCAAAGATGGGCCAAATTAGGCAATAGGCAATAGGCAACAGCCAACAGACAACATATATAAAAAAACTGCTCCCGGTCAGGGAGCAGTCTTTTCATTTAAATCAATAAGCCTTTTTTACATCATTCCGGGCATTCCGCCGCCTCCCATTGCCGGGTTAGGCATCGGGTTCTCCTCCTTCTCCTCGACAACTACTGCCTCGGTGGTGAGGAACATGCCTGCTATCGATGCAGCATTCTCGAGTGCTATCCTTGCAACCTTGGCAGGATCGATGACACCAGCCTTGTAAAGATGCTCGAACTTGTCAGTCTGGGCATTGTAGCCAAAGTCTTCCTTGCCTTCACGCACTTTCTGTACAATTACTGCGCCCTCTTTACCGGCATTGACCACTATCTGACGAAGGGGTTCCTCAATAGCTCTTTTCACTATTTCGATTCCGGTGTTCTGATCTTCGTTATCACCCTTGAGAGTTTCAAGTGCGGGGATAGCGCGGACGTAACCTACACCACCACCAGGTATTATACCCTCTTCAATTGCAGCGCGGGTTGCATGGAGTGCATCGTCAACGCGGTCTTTCTTCTCCTTCATTTCAACCTCTGATGCAGCACCTATATAAAGAACTGCCACACCGCCGGCCAGTTTAGCAAGCCTCTCCTGAAGCTTCTCCCTGTCATAGTCAGAGGTGGTGGTTGATATCTGCTGCTTGATCTGGTTGATGCGTGCCTGGATCATATCCTTGTCGCCAGCACCGTTTACTACGGTTGTGTTTTCCTTATTGACAGTCACTTTGTCAGCCAGTCCGAGGTCTGCCATAGTGGCATTCTCGAGCTTCATGCCCCTCTCCTCTGAAATGACGGTACCACCGGTGAGGATTGCTATGTCCTCAAGCATCTCCTTACGCCTGTCGCCGAAGCCCGGAGCCTTGACGGCACATACCTTGAGTGAGCCCCTGAGGCGGTTTACCACCAGGGTTGCAAGAGCTTCGCCCTCAACATCTTCAGCAATAATCATCAGGCCGCGCCCGCTGCGTGCTGTCTCCTCAAGAATCGGGAGAAGATCCTTCATTGATGAGATCTTCTTGTCATGAATGAGGATATACGGATTTTCCATATCAACTTCCATCTTGTCAGGATTGGTGACAAAATATGCTGAAATGTATCCGCGGTCAAACTGCATACCTTCAACAACCTCAACCTTTGTTTCGGTCCCTTTGGCTTCTTCAACGGTTATAACACCTTCCTTCTTGACCTTGTCCATTGCGGTGGCAATGAGCTTGCCTATTTCCTCGTCATTGTTTGCCGAGATACGGGCAACCTGTTCGATTTTCTTAAGGTCATCGCCAACGGTCTGTGACTGGCTCTTCAGGTTCTCAACAACCTTTGCAACTGCCTTGTCTATTCCCCTCTTGAGGTCCATAGGGTTGGCACCTGCGGTGACGTTCTTGAGACCCACGCTGATGATGCTCTGTGCAAGTACGGTAGCAGTGGTGGTACCGTCACCTGCATTGTCAGCTGTTTTTGAAGCTACTTCCTTAACCATCTGGGCACCCATATTCCTGTAAGGATCTGAAAGTTCAATCTCCTTGGCTACAGTCACACCGTCCTTGGTTATCTGCGGAGCTCCGAACTTCTTCTCAAGTACAACATTGCGGCCCTTCGGACCGAGAGTCACCTTTACGGTGTCAGCAAGCTGGTCAACACCTTCCTTCAAAAGGGCACGCGCTTCAATATTGAATTTAATTTCCTTTGACATTGTTATTGATTTTTTTGGTTATTACGAGATATAGAGAACGTCAGACTGTGAAAGAAGAAGATAGTCTGTGCCGTCAATATTGATTTCCTGACCGGAGTATTTCCCATAGAGAACGACATCACCCTTTTTGAGCTCCATTTCTTCATCCTTCTTCGGAGCACCGACCAGTACCACGGTACCGGCACGGGGTTTTTCCTTTGCCGAGTCGGGAATAATGATGCCGCTGGCGGTCTTTTCTTCAGCCTCATGAGGCTTGACGAGCACTTTGCCTGCCAGCACTTTTCCTTTTAATTCTGCCATTGCTAGTAGTTTTATAGTTTAACATTAATTTTCCTGCTTCACGATTTCATATTCTGTGCCAAATGGCGAATGACAAAAAAAGAGTGTCAGTTCATGACAAACTGACACTCCTGATTCTATTCAGTGTCACTTTTATTCGTTACCGCCATCAGGCTGTTCTTCCACCGGAGTCTGTGTGGGAAGCACAGGTATCGCATTGGGATCCTGGGCTCTTTCGATGGATGACTTGATGACTGATTCCTTGCCGACCTCCCCTCTGGGGATGGCTGCAGTGGCTGCCAGTGACAGCAACAGAATGGCAGCTCCGAGAGTCCAGGTTGACTTCTCAAGGAAGTCAGCTGTCTTGCGTACTCCCATCGACTGACCTGCTGATGTAAAATTCGATGCAAGTCCGCCTCCCTTGGAGTTCTGTACCAGCACCACCATTATTACCAGTAAACATGCAATGATTACCAGGATCGAAATGAAGATATAGATTCCCATTACTACGCTATTTTATTAACTCGTTGATCTTTTCAATACGGCTTGCAAAGTAAGCACTTTTTTCCGGATATTGCAACGAGAGCTTTTCATAAATATTTATTGCCTTTGTATAATAACCCTGGTTGATATAAATCCTTGCCAGTGTTTCGGTTATGAACTTTCCCTGTTCCTCGCTGCTCTCAGCTGACAGGTCTTTCACCGGCTGGAGGTCGCCAGGGGTCATCCTTTCGATCGACGGACTGATCCTTATAAAGCGGTCAATCAGGTCAGCCGGCGTGAGATGAACGGCGGGTTCACTCCGGAGGGGAAGATCCTCTGCCCCGGATGGTTCATCGGTTATCAGTTCAAGCAATTCCTCCTCTTCAGGTTCAGCTTCAGTTTCTGATTCCTCAGCAGGCTGATCCTGCCACTCAATCTCAATTTTTGATGAGGCCAGCGGTTCCAGTTCAGAACCAGACCCTGCAGCAGCTACAGGTTCAGGTTCAGCTTCCGCTGGGATGGTGTGCTCCTGTTGTGCTTCAGGTTCCGGCTCTTTTTCTGCCACTGGCTCCGTGGCTGATTCCGGAACAAGTTCTGTTGCCGGCTCAGGAACGGCCACTGAAAGGTGTATCTGTTCCAGTTCTCTCAGACGGGCTTCGATCTCGGC
>SBFZ01000027.1 GCA_006227095.1 Bacteroidota bacterium
TCCCTGTCGTTCCTTATGAGCTTTTTCGCATGTTCAACCCTGTAGAATGCCAGCATCTCAAAGAAGTTCATGTTCATCTTTTCATTGATCACCTGCGAGACATGGTGCGATGATTCGCCGATCTGCCTTGCAAGACCGGAAAGTGAGGCCAGGTTGTTGGTAAAAAAGGAATTTGCCTCCATTTCATGCTTTATCTTTTTGATGATCATTTCTTTATCCTGCTCAGAAAGAGATGATTTACGGTATTTTACCTCGGGGAAGGAGAGGAATGAGCCGGGCCGGTCAAAGAAGTCGGACCGGTTCAGTATCTGGTAGGAGGTGGAATAAATCATAAAAGAGACGTAAGAGGCAACAAGATATCCGCCCACATCACTCCTCATTCCGAAATATACTTTGGTAATTACCATAATGGTCAGAAGTATGAGAATATGAATGGCTGAATTCCTCAGAACACGAAGCTGCAGATTGCCAGTTCTGAAAAGAGGTTGTTTTGCCTCCCTGAATTTTCTCAGCAGCGTGATGATTGCCAGTGAAATATAGGTTACTAACTGGATTAGCATCAGTTGGTTGACAAAGACCCTGATACCCAGCGGATCATCAGAAACTGCTGTTTCAACTGTAAGATAGTCCCAGTCGGGGTGTTTGGTCTGTACGAAGGAATTATACTTCATTTCGTCCGGCTGGATGAACTGGAAGACCATGTAGAAGGTCCACAGAAAGAGGGGAATAAAATGGACCCACTCCTTTCTTCTGGTTTCCGGATTCAGGCTGCTTCTTATGTAGAGGTAGAACAGGGGGGCAAACGCAAAATTGAGAGATTCGCTGAAGTTGGTAAGGTAAAGGGCCCTGACGATATACCCTGTGTTGTTGAGCCACTCCTCGAAGATGGCAAGAGCCATGGTAACAAGCAGGAGGCCCTGGAAGAGGTTGGCCCTCCTGTTGCCGCCGGAGTTTTTTATAAAGAACCATGAAATAAGGAGTCCCTGGAATACTCCCAGGAAAATAATGACATCAAAGATGCCAACGTGGATTTCGGTGCGCATGGTCAGTTATCCCTGTCTCAGGGGCTGAATAAAGTTATTAAATTATTATGTAAACGGGCAACTTAGCAGACAGCAGACTGAGAGTGAAAGGCAATTCTGCATATTTTTACAACCAGTCTTATATCGATTGAATGAAGATCATCAACTGAACCAGATGGAAAACACCCTGACTCCAACAGATGCACGGCCATCCTCCGAAGGTAAAAGGCACAAAATGCTGCCCCTCATGTCACTTCTTGTGAGCAGGATGGTGTTATTCCTGCTTTTCCAGTCGTTGATAGCCCTTGTCCTTGGCTCATGGAGCAGGTCAGAGGGATACTGGCTGCTGACTGCCACGCTGACCAACCTGGTTAGTATTTCATTTCTGGTGTTTCTTCTGAGGAGGGAGAATGAAAGCTTTATAAAACTCTTTCGCTTCAGGGGGGATAACCTCAAAAAGGATATCCTCATTTTCGCTGGACTTACGCTGCTATGCGGTCCGGTCGTTTTCGGGCCAAACTGGCTCCTCTCCAACTGGCTCTGGGATAATCCGGAGATACCTGTGGCCATGATGTTTCGTCCCATTGAGAAATGGCTGGCAATATTGCTTGCCATCATCTTCCCTGTCACCATTGCCTTTGCCGAACTGGCAACTTATTTCGGCTATATTATGCCCAGGCTCAGGTCCGGTTTTAAATCAGGGTTGCCTGCGCTGATGCTGCCGGTGTTGTTTCTCTCCCTTCAGCATATAACGATGCCATTCATACCGGATCTCACTTTTGTATTATATCGTGCCGTTGTTTTCCTTCCGTTTGCACTGCTGATAGGTATTGCGATATACCGCAGGCCATCGCTCTTTCCGTATTTTGCCATACTTCACGGGATCATGGATTTTGGCACCGCCATGATGTTTCTGATCGGTTGATCTCCGATGCTCTGGTTAAGGAACCAGGGTTCAACTGGCAATGCGGGTCCGGAATTACGCGCCCGGGTCATCGAACCCAAAGCATCCAGATTCTCAGTGTTTCCGGTATCAGTCTTCAGACCGGATGTAAACAAAAAAACCGGCTTTCACCGGTTCTTCTGAATTCATTTTATTCCCATCTCTTTAAGCAGGAATCCGGCATTGCCGAATTTTTCCGTGATGAAGAGGACATACCTGAAATCAACGGAGATGCATCTCTGGAGCTCATAGTCATATTGCCAGTTACTGGTCATTGCTTCCCAGTTGCCGTCAAAGGCTATGCCTATGATCTCTCCCCTGGCATTCAGGACCGGGCTTCCGCTGTTGCCTCCTGTTATATCACACTGGTTCAGGAATGCGACCGGTACATCACCCAGTTCAGGATCAACCCATCTGCCGAGGTCCTTTTTCTCCCTCAGACTTACCAGTTCTGCCGGAGCATCAAAAGGTTCCGTACCGGTGTTTTTCTCAATGACACCTTTAAGAGTGGTAAAGGGCTCGTACCAGACTGCATCGGCAGGCCTGTAACCTTTCACCGGACCCCATGTAAACCTTATTGTTCCGCTGGCATCAGGATAGAGGGTTGATCCCTTCCATTCATAAAGGGCCTCTACATACTCCTTCCTCAGAGGTGTCACCCGTGCTCCGAACGCATTTGATATCTCAGCGGCCTCATCTGAAACCGGGTAAATTGCAGCAGCAATGCCTATGAACGGGTCATTAAGCGCGGTAAGTTCAGCAGGTGATTTGCCAACAAGGCTCTGGGCAAACTGCAGATCCTTCATGCGGCTGGAGGCGTATGCCTTATCAACCCATTGTTCAGGTGTGACAGATGGATTGTCAAGGATATAATCAAGAGCCTCAATACGCTGATCCCCCTTAAGGTTGCCTGCCATCTTGAGAGCCCTGAGCAGCAGTGCCCTGTCAACAGGCTCATAATAATCGTTGTATGTGTATGTTAGCCCTTCCGCAAATTCATTCAAAGCCTCAGGTGTAAGTCCGGGTTGTCTCTCCCCTTCAGGCTTCGCCATCTCCATTGCCAGCCCGTATATATTGTTTGCAACGCCTGTCATGGAACCTGCCAGTATACCCTGGAGGATGCCAAGGACATTGTCCCTGTCATATGTTCTTGCAATGATGTCATACTGCTCCTTTTCCCTGGCCAGGAGGTTGCCGTACCTTGCTTTTCTTTCCGGGGTACCGTTGGCCCATTCAAGGAATTCCTTTTCAAAGGCAAGCTTCTTTCCGAGGAAATTTGTCTTTTTCATTCCTTCAATGTTTCCCTGGTAATTCTTCAGGGTATTCTCCAGCCCTCTCACGAGGCTTGCCATCTTAAGTTCCCCCGCATGATCATCTTTTGTCAGCTCATTGCTGATGGCAACAACTTCCCTGAAGTTACTGACCGTGAACGGATAATTCCGGTTGAGGTTCCAGTCAACTGAATTGGAGGAACGGTAGCGTGTTGTAAACCCGGGATATCCGATGATAAAGTTGAAGTCACCTTCATCAATGTCACCCATGGATGGTTTTAGCCACACCTGGGGTTTGTAGGGTACGTTTTCAGGACTGTATTCAGTTCCTTCTCCAGCAACGTTGACATATACCCTCATAAATGAAAAGTCACCTGTATGCCTTGGCCACATCCAGTTGTCAATTTCACCGCCATAATTACCAATTGAGATCGGGGGAGAATAGACAATACGGATATCCTTAAACACCTTGTAGGTATGCATCATATATTGTTTTCCTTCGAAGAGTGCAACAATATCTGCCTCCATGTCAGCACCTTCCTTCTCAACTGCCCTGGTCATCTCAGTTATCTTTTCGTTGATCTTCCGGTCTCTTTCAACAGGGTCAGTAATATTACTGACGGCGGAAAGAATTTCTTCAGTGACATCTTTCATTTCCGTCATCATCTTTGCCTGGTACCCCGGGGCACTTATCTCTTCAGTGCGCTTCTGTGCCAGGAACCCTTTTGTCAGGTAGTCACTGCTGACACTTGATGCCCTCTGCAGGGCAGTGTATGCGACATGATGATTGGTGACAACCAGTCCTTCAGGAGAAACGAACGATGCTGAGCCACCTCCGAGTTGCAGGACAGCCCATGACAGGGAGGGTTTGCCCGGTGTATAGATCTTCTCAACCGGGATCTGAAGCCCCTTTGCGGGGAGGTCAAGCTGTCCGATCTGTGACAGCATCCACATTCCTTCCTGCGAAACAGCAGCAAGGGAGGTCATTACGCAAATGACTGCAATTACAATCAGCTTCTTCATGGTAGTTGTTTTAGCAATTTTTCCAATAAATAATTATTTGATGGCTTTCGGCCACCATTAGGGTTATTATCATTTCACAGATTGCCTGTCCAAAGCAATTCAACGCTGGTCTGTATGGTTTCAGCCGGCATTGATAATACTCCCAAATATATGAAATTCAGAGATTAATTCAATACCCTTCCGGGAATTAGTTACCATACTGTCAGCGCGCCACAAAAAAGACAGTATAAATGACATAGGCTGCCAGTAAAATGGCTGCCTCCCACCTGTCAAGCCTTTTCCTGCCTCCGGTAAACATCAGGATGAACAGAACCACGGTACCGAGTGCAAGGAAATAAATATCAGTGTTGAAGGACCTGTCATATGCGAGAGGCCGGATTACCGAGCTTACACCCAGTATCAGGAAGATATTGAAGATATTGGAGCCAATGATGTTCCCTACTGCAATGTCATTGTTTCTTTTCAGGGCGGCAACTACCGAGGTCGCCAGCTCCGGCAGGGAGGTTCCGGCAGCAACTATTGTCAGGCCGATGATCTTCTCACTTATGCCGAATTCAGTGGCTATATTTATTGCATTGTCGACGACAAGTCTTCCGCCACCTACAAGTCCTCCGAGACCAACAAGTATCAACCCCCATATTTTTAGGGTAGTGTATTGTTTATGCGGCTCTTCCGGTTCCGGGATATCAACTTTGAGCTGGTTTTTTACATACCAGAGGAAAAAGCCGAACATTGCCAGAAGAATGATTCCGTCAATGCGCGACATCACCGGAGCGTCAGACAGGAAGAAATCATTGGCAAAAAGGAAAAGGAGCACAACTGCTATGAACGAAAGCGGTATCTCTCTCCAGACAGTTGTTGAGTGGACCGCAAGAGGAGTTATAATCCCGGCGATGCCCAGAATTACGAAAAGATTGAAATTGTTACTGCCGATTACGTTTCCGAAGGCAATGGCCTGGTGATCCTGGATGGAGGCAAAGAGGTTCACCACCAGTTCCGGGGCGGAGGTGCCGAATGCCACCACCGTAAGACCGATTGCAAGATCTGAGATATTATGCCTGCGTGCCAGTGCTGATGCACCTGTTACAAGCCAGTCAGCACCCTTTATCAGGATCACAAACCCGACAAGTAAAAGCCCGATGTCAAGTATCATTAATTTTGGTTATTTCGAATTTCCCGGTTAAGCTTTGGACCTGTAGGCCTGGCAGGTGGTCCGTATTCCCTCCTCATACGGGGTGGCCCTTACACCGAAGCGTCCGGTGAATTTTGAGGAATCAAAGAAATAGTCCCTGTCATACTGGTACATCATCTCAGGCATCTCTTTCATGACGGGGATGAAGAGTCCAAGTGGAGGAAGCATCCATTTGGGCAGAATGG
>SBFZ01000058.1 GCA_006227095.1 Bacteroidota bacterium
TTGACCTCAAGCCGGCCCACGAGACCCGGAAAATCGGCAAACCTGACACCATAACGGGCCATGGGTACCTCGGGGAGAAGTATCTTCTCCGCCTTCCCGGCCAGCTTGATGTTCAATCCTTTACGTAATTTGATCACTGTTGACATATTTTGTTCGGATCTTGATTCTTTTTGAATGCAATAATAATTTTATTGTTAACAGATTCACAGAAAAGTTGACTTTTATCACATAACTCTTTTTCGGGCGCGTTGTTCAGAGTGCGGCAGGATATTTGTATTTTAGTCCTAAAATAGTGATAATGGCAAGAATTTTCCAACTGATAAAATTATTAAGTTTATCGATATTCTTCCTATCCTGCCCTCTCTTTTCTTTTTCGTCACCGGAATTCTCTTCATCAGAATTTGCCGCAGAAAATGTAAAAAGCATATGGTTTGAAAAGGAGGAGTGGAAGATGGCATACCCCTTCCTGCAGCCAGGATCAGGTGACCAGATTACTCTCAGCTTCGATATAATTGAAGGTGACGGATCAGCAGTGTGGTACAACATAGTTCACTGTGACCGCGACTGGAACCGCAGTGACCTATTCACCAGTGATTACATGGAGGGTTTTGAGGAGAACCAGGTCACTGATTTTGCTCCTTCGTTCAACACGAAGATAAACTATATTCATTACAGTCTCTCCCTGCCAAACAATGATGTGAGGTTCCTTGTATCAGGCAACTATGTCATTACCTTCTGGACTGCAGATGAACCTGAAAAACCTGTGCTTATACGCCGTTTCTTCATCAGTGAGGGAACCAGCCCGGCCAGCGTGACCTTCCGCAGACCAATGAAACCAGGTACCACCGATACCCACCAGCAGGCTGAGATTACCGTGGGTACCGGCAGCCTTCCTGTCACCGACCCCTACAGGCAGGTGACCCTGACGATAATGCAGAACGGCCGGCCTGACAGGACGAAGTCAGGACTGTTGCCCGATTTCGTCAGCGCAGGCAGGCTTGAATACAACACCCTCTCCGACAAGACACTCATGCCCGGAGGTAACGAATTCAGGTATTTTGATATCAAAACCATCAGGCAGACAAGGCAGAATGTGAGGGCTATTGACTTTGTCAACGGTGTTTACCATGCATACCTGATACCATCCGACGACAGGGAGTTCAAGCCATATTTCTTCAATGAGGATTTCAACGGAAAGTTTGTTGTGGCGATGGAGGAAAGCCGCGATCCGGACAGGGAGGCTGATTATGTCTGGGTCTGGTTCACGATGCCTGCCTACCAGGAGCTTCAGGGAGGCTCGCTTTATGTCACGGGCAGCTTTTGCGGGTGGAAATACCTTCCGTCAAACCGTATGTCCTGGAATCCGGCCCGGGGCAGCTATGAGGCATCGGTTCTGCTCAAGCAGGGCTGGTACAATTATGAATATTCATTTCTCCCTTCAGGTTCTTCCGTTCCGGAGGGATTTCATTTCGAGGGGAGTCACTGGGAGACGGAGAATGATTACCTGGTACTCACCTATTTCCGTGATCCCACCTCACGGTATGACAGGCTGATCGGGGTCACACTGGCAAATACGCGGGGCGCAAAGTAGTCCACAGTCTTCAGTCAGCAGTCAGCAGTCGATTTATTGCCTACTGCCGACTGGTACTGCCGACTGCCGACTTTAGCTATGAACGTCCATCCCGTACAGCATGTAGAAGGTATGCTCCATGGTCTTCACTATCTCGGCCATGTATTCATGCACTGCCTTCACAGAGCCCGGCAGGGTATAGATCAGGGTGTTGCCGATGGTGCCTGCCACGGCACGGCTCAGGAGTGCCTTCGGATTCATCGTTCCGTATTTTACCCTTATCTGTTCCATGATTCCGGGTATCTCTTTCGTGAGCATCGGCCTTACAACATCAGGGGTTATATCGCGGGGGCCGATGCCTGTTCCGCCGGTGATGATCACCAGGTCGGCCGCCGGCACCTCCTCCAGGGCAGTCCTGAGCGCCACGGCATCATCGGGCAGGATGCTCTGCCTGATCTCGTACTGCCAGCCGGCGGCGGCCATGGCATCCTTAACGTATGTTACCACCGTGGGTCCGCTCACATCGGCATAATCTCCGCTGTAAGCCCTGTCACTCATTGTGATCACATGAACCCGGAATTTTTCAGGCAATGTCATGTTTCTCCTTATTTATCAGTCTGATACCGGAAATGGTCATCGATTTGTCTACTGCCTTGCACATGTCATATACCGTCAGCAGTGCCACGCTTACCGCCGTCAGGGCTTCCATCTCCACTCCTGTCCTGCCGGTGCAGCGTACGGTTGCTGTGGCTGCTATACCTTTCTCATCCGGATCAAGGGCTACCCTGACCTGGTCAAGAACAATGTTATGGCACAGCGGTATGAGGGTACCGCATTGCTTGGCTGCCTGTATCCCTGCAATTTCTGCCACGGTGATGACATCTCCTTTTTTCATCATGTTGTCAGCCACCAGCTTCAGTGTCTCCGGTTGCATGTCAATCCTCCCGGAGGCTGTTGCGGTCCGGTGCTGAACCGGTTTTTCGCCTGTATGAACCATATGAGCCCTTCCGCTCTCGTCGGTATGTGTGAGCTTTGCCATAATCCTATCCTCCTATGTTGTAAAATCCATTTACATGATTTGCCGTTCCCCGTTCCGGCTTGGCCTCCAGGGCAAGCCGCAGTGCCTCCTCTGCCCCAAGTTCCCGGATGCTGAAACCGCGGTCACTGAAGAGACAGGGACGCAGCATCCCCTCCGGTGTCAGGCGCAGCCGGTTGCACTTTGCACAGTGTCCTCCCGTGCCACCGTGCACCACCGAGAATGTCCCGGAGGCAAGGTCCATCTGCCTTATGAAACGGACCTCCAGTCCTTCCTTCATGCAGAATTCTGCCACCTCACGGGCATCTGTCTCATCAGGGTTGCTCTTGATGACGCAGTTTATCTTTACAGGACGAAGCCCGGCTTTCTGCGCTGCCTCAATACCCCTGATAACGGAATGAAGTTCACCTCCGCGGGTTACATACCTGTACTTTTCAGGGTCAAGGGTGTCAAGGCTCACATTGACCCTCATCAGTCCCGCCTCTGCCAGTGCAACTGCGTTGTCAGCCAGCAGGATGCCGTTGGTGGTCATTGAGAGGTCGGTTATACCTTCTATCCCTGAAAGCATCCTGACCAGCTCTGTTACTCCCTTCCTTACCAGGGGTTCGCCGCCGGTGATGCGGACCCTGGATATACCTGCAGCCACAGCCACACGTGTGAAGGCGGTTATTTCATCATAGGTCAGAACGTCTTCATGCCTGATCAGGGTGATACCCTCTTCCGGCATGCAGTATCTGCATCGCAGATTGCAACGGTCGGTGACCGAGACCCGCAGGTAATTGATATGCCGGTTAAACCTGTCTAACACTTACCATTTCTCCTTTCTGTATCCAGCTCTGTCCCCGGGGTATGGTTATCACCCCCCATGCGCCGGTGAGTGCATAAATGTGAGCTGAGCCATGATATTCCACGGGCTTGGCCTCGCCGGCCGGTGTGATTGTGCATGGTATCCATGAGAGTCTCTCTGCCCTTTTTCGTGAATAATCGGTTGCAAGGGGCATCTGCAGCAGAGGCTCCTGTTCGCTCACACCTGACATTCTGTTCAGGAAAGGTCTCACCATTACCTCGAACTGTACGAAGGTAGAGACGGGGTTTCCCGGCAGGCCGAAGACTGCCTTCTTTTCTCCGGTGCAGAAGGTCAGAGGTTTGCCGGGTTGCATGGCCACCTGGTCAAAATGCATTTTGAGGCCCAGGGACCGGAACACCCCAGGCACCAGGTCAAAATCCCCGAATGAGACACCTCCTGAGATAAGCACCACATCGTTCTCTTCCAGGGCTTTTTTCAGAAGTGTTGTAATTGAATCTGCCTCATCGCGGGCAATGCCGTAGTACCGGCCTGTGGCACCAGCCCTGGCAATCTGGGCCAGGAGCTGTGATGAGTTGCTGTTGCGTATCTGCGCACCGGCCGGCACACGGTCAGGCTCAACAAGCTCATTGCCGGTACTGATGACCCCCACCTTCGGCCGGCAGCTGACTGTCACCTCCATGGCACCTACCGAAGCCAGAACGGCTATATCCTGGGGCTTGATTATATGTCCGGAACGGAGAACGGTCTGATCCTTCATGATATCCTCGCCCGCCTTCGCGATGTTGTCATTACCCGGCCTGCCGGTAAATCGCACCTTGCCTCCGGTCAGTTCCTCACTGTCTTCGAGCATGAAGACATAGTCGGCGCCGGCGGGGACAGCCGCCCCTGTCATAATGCGGGAACAGGTACCTGGCACCACCTCCGCCGAAGGCATTACCCCTGCAGCCACCGTCTCAAGTACGGTGAGCTCATGACCGAGATCTTCATGCCGGCATGCATAACCGTCAACAGCACTCTTGTTCCACGGGGGCATGTCCATATCACTCCTCACGGCCACCACCAGTGCACGGCCGGCAGCCTCATCAAGACGGACAACCTCTTTCCCGATACGGAACGATGATTCCGTCACAATCCTGAATGCTTCCTCAAATGTTATCATATCCTTTCAAAACTCTTTTTTTTCTTCTCCTTCCCCTACCAGCCGGAGCGCTTCGGACCGGAAAGAAACGATCACCGGTTCCCCGGTAACATATTTCTGCTCCTCCATCTCACGGCGGGTTATGTCAGCATAAAAGTGATCACCGGCATTGACTGTTATCTCGTACCCCGAAGGTGAAGGCACCACATCTTCAATGATGCCGCGAATATTGTTTATCTGCACCCCGGCAGCTCCCTGTCTTGAGAGCAAAACATCGGACGCCGCGAGGATCAGCAGTCCGGATGAAGGGTATTCCCCTTTGGGAAGCCTGAACTTCATCCGGTTATCGGTGACACATGAACTGGTGTTGTATGATTTAACAAATGTGACCCTGAAGAAGTTCTTTATTCCGGCATACCGTGCCACGAACCTGTTGACAGGATGGGTGAACACCTCCTCCGGAGTACCCTCCTGGATGATCCTTCCGTTATGCATCACACCCACATGGCTGGCAAGACTAATGGCCTCACTGAAGTCATGGGTTACGTGAACTATTGTCTGTCCGTTCCGGTTCAGGCGGCGAAGCATCCTCCTGATATTGTCCTTGAGGCTGGCATCAACTGAAGCCATCGGTTCATCAAGCAGGAGAATCTTAGGCTCGGTCACCAGTGTGCGTGCCAGCGCCACCCGCTGCTTCTCACCGCCTGAGAGATTACCCGGCTTGCGCAGCAGGAGGTCGGTGATGTTCATCTCCTCCGCGGCACGCTGTACCTTCTCAATCATTTCCTTCAGGGGAAGCCTCATAACCTTCAGCGGATACATTATGTTATCCTTCACTGAGTAATGAGGGAAGAGGGCCAGGTCCTGAAAGACCAGTCCTATGCCCCGGTGCTGTACCCTCTGATGGGTTATATCCTTTCCGTCGAGGAATATCTTTCCCCGGTCTGGCGGGGTGAGGCCGCAGATGAGTTCCAGCAATTGTGTCTTACCTGCACCTGACCGGCCAAGAAGAACGTAGTAATCGCCCTGCGACACCTCCAGGGAGATATCCTTCAGGCAGAAGGCATCGAGC
>SBFZ01000244.1 GCA_006227095.1 Bacteroidota bacterium
GAGATGAAGGAAAAATTCATCGGGGGAAAAGGTTACGGCCTCCGCTACCTCTGGGATGCAACGAAACCCGACACAAAATGGGATGATCCGGAGAATGAGATAGTCATCTCATCAGGTCCGATAGGAGGGATTACCCAGTATTCCGGAACCGGCAAATCACTTGTTGTCTCAATCTCACCGCAGACAGACTCGGTAATGGACAGCAACGTAGGCGGGTTCTTCGGACCTTTCCTGAAATTCTCGGGCTTTGATGCGATAGAGCTGCAGGGCAAGGCTGCCAGTGATGTCATCGTTTACATCAACGGTGTTGATCATTACGTTGAGATCTTCGAGGCTCCGGCAGAAGCTGTTGATACCCATGTGCTTGCAGAACAGCTTACGGATATGTTCGCCGAGGGTGAGTCAGACAGGAAGAATATCGGGATCGTCTCCGCCGGAACTGCTGCAGACCATTCCCTTATTGGTATGCTCAACTTCACCTTCTACGACAACAAGAGGAAGAAGATAAGGCTTAAGCAGGCCGGACGGGGTGGTATCGGAACAGTCTTCCGCAACAAGAAGATCAAGGCGCTGGTATGCAGGATCCCCGGCGTCAAGGGCAATCTCAACAACGTTGTGGATCTCGAGGCCATCCAGGAGCGGGGTCGCCGGTTCAACCGTGAGATGAGGGAGCTTGACGACAAGCAGTGCCGCATGCGCCAGGTGGGTACAGCTCACCTGATGGAGATAATGGATGATCACGACCTGCTTCCGACACACAACTACAAGTTCGGATCACACAAGGATGCACCGAAGATAGACTCGGCCGTATGGACCTCATTCTTTACCCAGGGTATACCCGACGGCTGCTGGATCGGTTGCAACATGTCATGCGCCAAGGCAATCGATGACTATGAGATATCATCAGGGCCATATGCGGGGCAGAAGGTGATTGTTGACGGCCCAGAGTATGAAACGGCTGCAGGCCTCGGTTCCAACGGAGGGTTTTTCGATCCCCGCTATATCATAGAGACAAACTTCTATTGTGACACATACGGCATATGCACCATTACCTGGGGCACGAGCCTGGCCTTCATACAGGAGTGCTTTGAGAACGGTATCCTTAACCTTGAGCGTACCGGTGGCCTCGAGCTCACCTTCGGAAACATTCCGGCAGCACTCGAGCTGCTTCACCAGGTGGCACGCGGTGAAGGCTTCGGCCTGATAGCCGGACAGGGGATACGGCGCATGAAAAAGATCTTTGCCGAAAAAGGCTGGGGCGACCCACAGTTCATGCAGGATATAGGAATGGAGAACAAGGGTCTTGAATACTCCCAGTACATGTCAAAGGAATCACTGGCACAACAGGGTGGTTATGCCCTTACCAACAAGGGCCCGCAGCATGACGAGGCATGGCTTATCTTCATGGATATGGTCAACAACCAGATCCCGACATTCGAGAACAAGGCTGAGGCACTGCACTACTTCCCGATGTTCCGTACATGGTTCGGACTTGTGGGTCTATGCAAACTGCCATGGAACGATGTGGAACCGGAGAACAACGCCGAAACTGATGAACCCGCCAAGGTTCCTGAACATGTAGACAACTATGTTACTATCTATAAGTCTGTGACAGGCAGGGAGTTTGACAAGAAGCGCCTTGTTGAAGACTCCGAAAGGGTTTACAACTTCCAGAGAGTGTTCAATATCCGTCGCGGTTTCGGCAGGCGCAAGGATGATGACCAGCCCTACCGCGCCTGCGGACCGGTAACTGTTGAGGAGTACCTCTCACGCCAGGAACGTTATGACAAACAGCTGAAGGATAAGGTTGGCGTTGACCCGGAAGGGATGAGCACCGAAGAGAAGATCAGGGTCATGAGAGAGTACCGTGAGAAGCAGTATGACCTGTTGCGCGATGCCGTCTACAGGCGCCGCGGATGGAACAACAACGGAATACCAACCATTGAGCACCTGAAGAAGATAGGAATTGATTTTCCGGAAGTGCTGGAGGTGGTTACCCCGCTGCAGTAAAGACCCGGGGCTGTCATTTCATTATGGCAGCAGGTGCTGCTTCCGGCTTAAGTATTTGCCTGGAGCCGAAGAAACGGGCAGTAAACCAGGAGGCCGGTCATCTGACCGGCCTCCTGGCATTCTCATCTGAACCTGAACCAGTCAATGCTGCATTCGGTTCCCTCTTCACCGTAATAGTGAAGCCAGACGGCATGGATACCTTCAATCCGTGCAACCGGAATCGTCAATATCTGCCACTCCCTGTCCGTAATACCTTCCATCTGAATCATAGCCAGTCTTTTATGCCAGGGCTTATCAGCAGATACAATAAGGCTTCCTCCTGCCGCCGGAGGCAGAATCCTGATAGTTATACTGTCAGTTCCCTCCCTGAAATCGATGTATTTATAGGCAGCCTTGTCACCGCTCTGCATTTCACATAAAGCTTCGGTTTTACTGTCAGTCTGTTTTATCCTGACATTGCCATTCAGTATGCAGGCCCATTCAGCCTCAATGATGGATTCCGAATCAAGAGGCCCTGAAGCCCCCTGTGAGGTCATCTCCACTTCCGGTATTGTGCCATCAGGCATGAACATTATGGGTTCTGCGCAGGCCTTGCGCATGGTGTTGCAGCCGTGCGTTGAGCGGTGGTAGAAAACATACCACTGTCCGTTGAATTCTGCAATTGATCCATGGTTGTTCCAGTTATTGGGATTGCAATGATTGTTGTCAATGATGACGCCACGGTATGTATATGGCCCGAAAGGCGATGCGGCCGTTGCGTATCCTATACAGGTGGGGATATCCCCCCTTGACAGGTCAGCATACACCAGGTAATAGAGACCGTTTCGCTTTGCGAGAAAAGCCCCTTCATGAAAGTGATGATCCTGCTCGGTAATAATGCTGTCTCTGATGGTCGAAGTATCCAGCTCTGTCATACCATCTTTAAGCCTTGCCATCTTCAGGGAGAACTGACCCCAGAGATAATATGCCTGCCCGTCGTCATCAATGAAAACGGCAGGATCTATCTGGTTATGGGAGCCGACATTCAGGGCTTTCCCGTCAACAAAGGGATCTTCAGGACTGTCTGACCACGCAACCCCTTCTGCATTCTGCCTGTCAGGCTGGCAATAAAACAGGAAATATCTTCCGTCTTTAAATGCAGCATCCGGAGCATACAGCACTTCATCATTGTAAGGTACCTGGTCCCCTTCTCCTGCAGAACGGAATGCACCTCCGAAGTACTCCCAGCTCTTCATGTCAGCTGTTCTCATCACCGGATTAATTGTTGAGCAATAATAGCTGCAGTCTTCATCAAGCGATCCGTAGATATACAGTCTGCCGTCATTCCAGACTCTTGCGGAGGGATCGGCCAGGTAAACGCCGGCGGGTGAGATGGGATTCTGGCCGCATGCACAAACTTCATACAGCAGCAAAAAAACAAGTGAAGCAACTGTTTTCATTGACAATTATTCCTTTACCGGTTCTGCCAGCCAGGGTGCCCTGTAACCATCAGGTCTCTGCCTTACCTCGGGCGTCCCCGGGATGTATTCAATATCAATTGTTTCTGCCCTGCCGTCCTCAATCCTGAAAAGAAGCGACTGGTATGGACTGAACTTCAGATGAAGTTCTACAGGTTTGCCCATCCACTCCACGGTGACATCCACCGACCGTTCTTCCGTATTGAGTGACTGTCCGTACTCAATCGGGAATTTCAGCCTGTCAGAGGAAGGATTGGGAAAGAAAATGTACAATGATTCACCGTCAATCCTGCACCAGTGGCGGGGTATTACGCTGCCGTTGATGAAAGGATTCAGGTCAGCCGGCATAACTGTTGATACATTGGTATGTTCCTTAAGCTTCGAAACAAGGTCATAATAGTTGTCATGCCTGGTTGTCCCCGGCTCCGATGGATCTTTTTTCAGGATAATTCTGACCCCCTCGTCTGCCAGGCGTATCAGCTGTTCAAGGACATCATGGGCCAGCAGGTCAGCGTCAACATAAAGGGCTTTGTACCTTGCATCGCCGACAACCATTGAACCTTTTTCAGAGGATGCTTTTGCCAGGAATTCGCCGTTTATCCATGTCGGACAAAATCCATCGAGATCATCAGGAAAGTAGACATAGCGCATCTCATAATAGCCCCATGCCCATCTGAACTGTTTTTCCACCGGCATCCGGCCGGCTGTCCATGCATCTTCTGAGGGAAGGTAAACAGCTATGTCTGAATAGGTAACGCCCCTTGACATGTAATCTGAAACCTTCTCCAGGTAGCTGTTGAAACGGGGTATCTCTCCGGCAAGGTTACCCTCCGGGCCGACGTGTGTGGAGGCATAGAAGCTGACCGTATCTGATCCGGCCGGATTATGAGGCTTACCGTGCCATATGATATGGTTGATGCCGTTGGCGAAGAGGGCATCGGCAACCAGTTTCAGATCAGCAGCCTGTTCTTCCCGGATGTAATCACGCGGCCAGCCATAGAGGCAGGTGAAGGTCTCTGACGAAACATATTTTTTGCCTGACAGCAGGGCTGCGGAGGCAGGTATTGCGCAGAATTCAGGTTCGAAAAGCATTGATTCACCCTCCGGAATGTCAAGAAGTGCATACCCGCTTATGAGGTCGCAGGGAGCCCCAGATACCTGACCCCTCGAGAGTCTGCCGGCAGCGTTGGCCACAGAATCGAAATCAGCGTAGAACCGGAGGACCTTCTCAGAGACAAGTGACATATAATCATAAAGTTGTGCACTGAATGAAGGTTCGTAAATGGAGTCCATGAATGGTACAATATCATAACCAAATTCCTCCATGAAATCCTTTTCGAAACCGTCACACCACAGTTTTTCAGTTTCAACTTCCCAGCTGTCAATGAACCAGCATTGCGGAAGCCTGGTTTCGGGCCGTGGAAAGGCATTCGTCAGCCTCTCAAAATAAGGGATGTAATTGGCCGGGGTCAGGTGGTCAACCACATATCCTTTCTGCGGATGTTGCCACGAGTATACTATCTGCTGCCGCCGGGTACTGTCACCAAACTGACGGCTGGCCTGGTCAAAGGTTACAAATGTATCTCCGAAAGGCCACAGGGTTCCGAATGTCAGATCACATGACATGCCAATGGAGTCGGCATATCTTATAGTATATTCAACGATATCCGACCATTCGTCAGAGAGCCATTCCTGGCGTGGGGTGTAACTGGTATCACCCGGATTAAACCTGTTCAGCGGATAGACCCAGGCTATCTCCACCCCTCCGAATCCGTTTTCCTTCAGCCAGTCGAGGTTGTAACGTACATCCTCCTTTTTGATGGTGGAGGCGAACCACCAGTATCGTGTGCCGGGCTGTGGGTTCAGGGTAAATTCATCCGTATCTGCTTCTGCGAGGCGGGGAGAGGTGCCGCATGATACAAGGGATAAGAATGAAATCAGGAACAGGATAGATTTCGGCCTCATTTGTTGAATTTTGACCTGTTGAAGGCATTCTCAATCTTATCATATGCATCAACAGGGTTGGTTAACGGCATTTCGGCATTGAACAGTTCATAATCAAGCAGTTTTGCCTTTTTACTCCTTTCAAATGTCGGAAGCTTCATACGATTCGTA
>SBFZ01000148.1 GCA_006227095.1 Bacteroidota bacterium
TTGTTACTTCGTCACAGCGATGAATGCGTCATCGGTAAAGAACTTGGCAAACTCGAGGTCTGTCATTGCATAGTTCTTCCAGTCACTGTTGTAGCCGATGGCTTCGCGAAGACCGTTGAGAACACCGTCCTTGTTATCCTGACGAGCAGCAATAACTGCCTTCAGGTATGAAGGTGCACCGCACTTGCAGGGCTTGACGGAATCCATGGTGGTCTTGGCCTTGTTGAGGTCACCCTTGAGAAGCTGTGCAAGAGCCAGGTTCATTGAAGGCTTGTCACCGAGCAGGTTGACTGCCTGATCATATTTGCCTTCATGGATTGCAATGGTGCCGAGTCCGAATTTTGATTCGGGAGTGGCAGCTGTCATTGAGTTGAAGTACTCTGATGCAGCCTTGATGTCACCATTCAGGAGAGCTGCAAAGCCCATGTTGGTCTTGACATTGTCATCATTCTTGAGAGCCTTTGCCTTCTCGAGAGCTACCATGGCCTCATCAGCCTTGCCCATCTGGAGGTAAGCCCAGCCAACGTTGTTCCATGCGCGGAAGCACTTGGGCTCCTTCTCGGTTGCCATCTGGTAGTACTTCAGCATCTCATTGGGATCATTCGTCAGGGTTGCAGCATAGAGCATCTGCTCGAGGCTGAGGGCTGACGGATTGTTCTTGATGGCATCAAGGATCTCCTCATCGCTGAGGCCGATCAGGTTAACGTCAACGATAAGCTTTGACCTTCTGAGCTGCGGAAGGATCTCCTCTGCAAGTGCTTCGTAGGCAGTTGACATGTTCTTGATCTCCTGTTCGCGGACAGCAGGATCCTGGTACATCGAGAGAACCCTCAGGATGAGCTCCTTGTCAGCAATTGAAGACTCCTGTACGAGAGCCTTGAAGCCTTCCCAGTCTTCAGGGGTGGTCTGTGTTGAGAACAGCTCAGCCAGTTCGGGGATCTTGCCATATTCCTTCTGCAGGTACTTCTCGGCAGCCTTGCCCCTCTGTACTGAGAGCTTCTCATTGAGGGTCAGCGGGCCGTCAGGTGAAGCATATGAACTGTTGGTTACACCCTTGACTTCCATCCTTTCGTTCTGCATCACAAGGGCAATATAATCCTTGAGAGCCTGGATGTCAGCAGCCTTAAGTTCAGAAGGCCTGATGTTTGACTGGTTGATGGTGTAAAGAATGTCAGCAATCTTCTGCTCGGGAACAATCCGCTGATAGTTGTCTTTCAGCGATACGGGCATTGCATGATCTTCAACGAGGGTTGAGGTGGCAATAACACCGTCAGCCAGCTTGATCGGATCAAACGAAAGTGTCTTCCCTTTTCTTTCAGCATCTACCTTGAGAAGGAATTCTGAAACCTTCATCTCAGGAATATAGTTTACATCACCTGACCAGTTAACGGTGCCGCCAGTCCATGCAACCGACTTATTGTTTGCAAGGACCTTTTCACCCTGGGTAAAGAGCACTTCATCAAAAGCTGTTTCACCACCTTCGTATGAAAGTACAGGGGTGACCTTGAGCGTGGTGTTCTTGTCAAAGTACTTCTCCGGATAGGTCACTTTAATCTGCGCAGCCACAATGCCTGCATGGGTCTCAAGTACCTTTGGAGTAATCTCATACTTGACGAGATTGGCGTTCTTCTTCATCTTGTCAAGACTGCTGCAACCTGACATGAGCACAGCAGCTAGCAGAATGACAAAAAGTCTGGTGAAATTTTTCATAATTTGTTTTTTATTAGTTGCGATCAGTTCCTTTTATTAACAACAATTATACGACATTTCTGATTTGGATGCAAATTTAAGAGTATTTTTGGTTTATAACTGCAACAGGGCGGGGAAAAAATCAGAATGTCCGGAGATTGATACCCGGGGTGACTGTCTCTCCAAAAATAGTCTCCTTAACTTTCAGATAGTGGTCATGGCTTGCAACGAAGTCGAGATTTGAGACATCAAGCACCAGGTAACGGTTTTCGGGGTTCTGCCTGAAAAAGTTGAAATAGCTTTCCTGTATCCCTGCAAGGTATTCCGAAGTGATTGACTTTTCATACTCCCTTCCCCTAATGGCAATGTTTCTCAGAAGCCTGTCAGGAGGTACATGCAGGTAGACATAGAGGTCAGGTTTCGGGAGCTGGTTGTAGATGATGTAGAAAATCTGGCGGTACAGGCTGAACTCATCCTGCTCCAGTGTCTTGGAGGAAAAGACCAGTGATTTCATGAAATAATAGTCAGCCACTGTAAAGCTCCGGAAAAGATCCTGCTCCATCAGCTCCTCCTTGAGCTGCCTGTAACGGTCAGCAAGGAATGAGAGTTCCAGCGGGAACGAATAACGGGCAGGGTCATTGTAAAATTTGGGAAGAAAGGGATTATCGGCAAACCGTTCAAGGATCAGCTTTGCATTGCAGTCTCTTGCGATCATTGAAGCCAGGGTGGTTTTTCCGGCCCCGATATTTCCCTCAATGACAATATAGTTATACCTGATCTCCTCCATTTCCGGTCACTCCTGGCACCGGGTATCAAAATTAACATTTGACCGGTACAATGCAAATAAAAAATCAGGGAGCATGAAAACCCCCGGCTGCCATCGGAAAATCCTGCTGAAGTACAAAAAGTGAAACGCACTTCCGGGATTTCCTGGGATTATCACAGACCGGGGGAAAGAAAAGAGGCTGCCCTTGGCAGGCAGCCCCTTTCTGATTAACGATCCTGGATGATTAACCGGAAGAAATCTACCGGTTATTGTCGCGACGGCGGTCATGCGAGCGGTGCTCACGGTTTCCGCGGTCTCCGCGGTCACCCCGGTCACCGCGGTTTCCGTCACGTGGTCCCTGGTGTTCCCTTCTTTCGGAATGTTCACGTTTTGGAGGCTCAACATAACCTTCAGGCTTGGGGATGAGCGGCTTGCGTGAGAGCCTGAGCTTGCCTGTCTTCTGGTCAATCTCGATGAGCTGCACCTCAACAATGTCGCCTTCCTTGAAGAGCTCCTCAACTGTGCCGACCTTTTTCCAGTCCATCTCTGAGATGTGGAGAAGTCCATCCTTGTTGGGAAGTATTTCAACAAATGCTCCGAACTGTGTGATTGTTTTTACTTTTCCGGTATACACCTTGCCTACCTCGGGGACTGCGCAGATGGCATTGATCCTGTCGAGGGCGGCCCTGATGACATCGTAGTTGTCTCCGAAGACATCCACCATTCCCTGTCCGTTGATCTCCTCTATCACTATTGTTGCGCCTGTGGTTGCCTGTATATCCTGGATGATCTTTCCGCCGGGACCTATCACTGCGCCTATCATCTCCTTGGGTATGTAGATCTTCTCTATCCTCGGGGCATGAGGCTTGAGCTCGGGCCTGGGCTCGGCGATGGTCTGCTCCATGATGTCAAGGATGTGCATCCTGCCACGGCGTGCCTGTTCAAGAGCCTGGCTGAGAACCTCAAATGAGAGTCCGTCAACCTTGATGTCCATCTGTGTCGCAGTGATACCGTCACGGGTACCGGTGACCTTGAAATCCATGTCACCGAGATGGTCTTCATCACCAAGAATATCTGAAAGAACGGCAAATTTCTTCCCGTCCTTGTCAGTTATCAGTCCCATTGCTATGCCTGACACAGGCTTGGCAATTTTGATCCCTGCATCCATCAGTGCCAGTGTTCCGGCACAGACGGTTGCCATTGATGATGAGCCGTTTGACTCAAGGATGTCAGATACAACACGTATTGCATAAGGGTTTTTCTCCTCGGGGGGCATCATATTCTTCAGCGCCCTGTGTGCCAGGTTGCCGTGTCCTATCTCCCTGCGGCTGGTACCGCGTGCTGCCTTCGCTTCGCCGGTGGCGAAGGGAGGAAAATTATAGTGAAGGGTAAATTTCTCTGAACCCTGCCTGAGCACCTCATCAACCATCTTCTCATCGAGCTTGGTACCGAGGGTTACGGTGGTAAGCGACTGTGTCTCACCACGGGTAAAGATGGCCGAGCCATGGGCTGCCGGCAGCGGGTCTATCTCGCACCATATCGGGCGGATCTCGTCAGGCTTACGGCCGTCAAGCCTCCTGCGCTCGTCAAGAACAAGACGGCGTGCAGCCTCCTTCTCCACATCGTGGAAATACCTGTTCACCAGCATCTCGTCAGCAGGTGCATCTTCAGTGTACTGAGCAAGGAACTCAGCCTTTATGGCATCAAAACCTTCAGAACGGGTCTTCTTGTCAGCACCGCTGGCAGCAAGGGCATAGCTTTTATCATAGGTCTCAGCCCATACCTTCTTGCGAAGCTCCTCATCATTCCTCTCATGGCAATATTCCCTCTTTACGGTTTTGCCGACCATCTCAGAAAGCTCCTTCTGAGCAAGACACTGCGGTTTGATGGCTTCATGCGCAATGCGAAGCGCCTCAAGCATCACCTCTTCGGAGACCTCTTTCATCTCGCCCTCAACCATCATGATATTTTCATAGGTTGCACCAACGATGATGTCAAGATCAGCCTTTTCCACCTCTTCAAAAGTGGGATTAACAACATAACGGCCGTCAACCCTTGCAACCCTGACCTCGGATATGGGACCGTTGAACGGTATGTCTGATACCGCCAGTGCCGCTGAAGCTGCCAGTCCGGCAAGTGAGTCAGGCATGATATCCTTCTCAGCCGAGATGAGGTTGATGGTTACAAATACTTCTGCATGAAAATCGTCAGGAAAGAGAGGACGGAGAGCCCTGTCAACCAGACGTGAGATCAGAATCTCATTGTCACCGGGTCTGGCTTCCCTCTTGAGGAAACCACCGGGAAAGCGGCCCGATGCCGCATACTTTTCCTTGTACTCGACGGAAAGTGGCATGAAGTCAACATCTTCCTTTGCATCCTTTGCAGCAACAACGGTAGCCAGAAGCATGGTTTTACCCATCCTTACAACCACCGAACCGTCAGCCTGCTTTGCCAGCTTGCCCGTCTCAATTACTATTGACCGGCCATCGCCAAGGTCAATACTTTTTTCGATTAACTTATACATCTGAATTACTGATTATTACGGGATAAATGATAAATAAGGTTCAGATTTCTGCAGGAATTAAAAAAGGCAATCTGAAATTGCCTTTTTTAGTTACTTACGCAGGTTCAGTGCCTTGATTATCTCACGATACCTGGTGATATCCTTAACCTTCAGGTAGTCAAGCAAACGCCTTCTCTTACCGACCAGGGTTATAAGCGCCCTCTGTGTGCTGAAATCCTTCTTGTTCTTTTTCAGGTGCTCGGTGAGGTGCGCAATCCTGTAGGAGAAAAGGGCAATCTGACCCTCAGCACTTCCCGTGTCCATCTCTGACGATCCGAAAGTCTTGAAAAATTCCTGTTTTTTCTCCGTAGTCAAATACATATCCTTATCCAATAGATTGTTAATAAATTCTCCAATTTTGGATCGCAAAGATACAACTCTATTTTGTAATAATTCAAACAAATTGAATAAATTTTTGCATTTGACGCCGGTCAGCCTCACTGCGGTGCGGACGGGGGAACGCAATCAGGGGCTTCTGAAGGAAAGACGCAATTTTCATTCCAAAAGTTGCGCGGGCTGAAAACTTTATT
>SBFZ01000122.1 GCA_006227095.1 Bacteroidota bacterium
GCCTCAGCGTCAGCGTATGAGACACTGCTCGCAGAATTCGGAGACAGGGTGATTATACTTGATGTTATAAACCCCGTGGTTGAATACTGCTCTTCCAGGAACTATTCACGGCTGGGAGTCATAGGTACCAAGCGCACAATAAGCTCAGGTACATATGAGAAGAAGCTTCGTGAAGCATCACCCTCCACAGAACTGGCCTCACTGGCAACCCCTCTGCTGGTACCCATGATCGAAGAGGGCTTCATCTTTGACGACATCAGCAACGCCATTATACGCAGCTATCTCTCTGACCAGCGTCTTGATGACATCAATGCGCTTATCCTTGGATGTACCCATTACCCGATCATCCGCAACCAGATCAGCAAGTTCTTCAACTTCAACGTAGAAGTGGTTGACTCGGCACGTATTGTGGCTGTCAGGCTCAGGGAGGTGCTGGAAAAGAATAACCTGGTGAACAGGGGAGAGAGCGGAGAGGATATCTTCTTCGTCTCTGATTATACTGACTATTTTGAGAAAATTGCACGGATGTTCTTTGAGAGCTCCATAAATCTCCGTAAGGCTGATATCTGGTCGTGAAACCTTCAGAAGAGCCTTCCGCATACCTGCCGGGGAGCATAAGTCACCGGCATATAACGCTCTTTACGAGTTATTTGCATGGTCATTTCAAACATGACCAAAATCATACAGATATATCAGTTTATTGGTGAACTTAGCTTCACCATTTAAGGTTACTACACAATACAGGTTTTCACTTAAAATCAAACACGTTTCAATCATCATGGGAAAAAGATCAAAGGTCATTGAGAAGGATGCAGTGGTGATCAGGTTCTCAGGCGACTCGGGAGACGGGATGCAGCTTACCGGTACTCTCTTCTCCAACACCTCGGCCCTGTTCGGACATGACATCTCCACCTTTCCTGATTATCCTGCCGAGATCAGGGCTCCGCAGGGTACCGTGGGAGGCGTCTCCGGTTTCCAGGTACACATCGGGCATAAACTCATTAATACACCGGGTGACTTCACCGACATACTTGTGGCGATGAATCCCGCGGCTGTACGTGCAAATGCCAGGTGGCTCAGAAAAGGCTCAACCATCATTTATGACTCCGACAATTTCACTGAGAAGCATATACAGAGGGCAGGGTATAAGGAAGACCCGTTTGTTGAGGACAAGCTTGATTCCATGAATCTCATTGCAGCTCCGATCACCACGCTGGTCAAGGAGGCGCTGAAGGATATGGACCTCGATCCGAAGACTGTGCTGAGAACAAAGAATATGTTTGCTCTTGGTATGGTCTACTGGCTCTTTGACAGCCAGCTCAATTACACCGAAGATTTCATTGAGGACAAGTTCGGCAAGAAGCCTCTTGTTGCCGAGGCCAACAGCAAGGTACTGAGGGCAGGGTACTATTACGGTGAGACCATTGAGGCACTCACCCCTTCATACAGGGTCAGTCCCGCCCCGATAGACAAAGGCACCTACCGCAATATCAACGGCAACCAGGCCACTGCATGGGGTATGCTTGCCGCTGCCGAAAAGGCCGGGCTGAAGCTCTTCATAGGGTCATATCCGATTACCCCTGCGACAGGCATCCTTGAGGAACTGGCACTGAGGAAGGATATGGGAGTGAAGAGCCTCCAGGCAGAAGATGAGATAGCAGGGATATGTACTGCCATTGGAGCCAGTTTCGCCGGCCGGATGGCAGTGACCACTACCTCAGGCCCCGGGCTGGCTCTCAAGTCAGAAGCACTTAACCTGGCCGTGATGACGGAACTGCCGCTGGTGGTTGTTGACGTTCAGAGAGGCGGTCCTTCAACAGGCCTGCCAACCAAGACCGAACAGGCTGACCTGTGGCAGGCACTCTATGGCCGCAATGGCGAGAGCCCGGTACCCGTGATAGCAGCCGGAACACCATCTGACTGCTTCAGGTTCGCCTTCGAGGCCTCAAAGATCGCTGTTGAACACATGACACCTGTGATACTCCTTACTGACAGTTACCTGGCAAACGGGTCAGAACCATGGAAGGTGCCATCAATGAAGGATATGCCTTCAATAAGTGTCCCTTATGCCGTTAAGTCTGAAAAGGAATACCTGGCATATGAAAGAGACCCTGAAACACTGGTCCGCAAGTGGGCGATACCCGGTACAGCGGGACTGGAGCACCGCGTTGGCGGCCTCGAGAAGACAATCAAGGGAAGCGTATCCTACACACCCGAAAACCATGAATACATGGTAAAGATGCGTGAAGAGAAGGTGGAAAGGATCGTGAAGAACGTACCTGACCTGAAGGTGCATGGGAAGAAAACCGGTGACCTGCTGGTTATAGGCTGGGGAAGTACCTACGGACATATCACCACCGCGGTCAGCGAACTGCAGGAGGAGGGATACAATGTGTCTGCCGCAGTCTTCAACTATATAAGACCCCTGCCCAAAAACACTGCAAAGGTGTTCGCAGGATTTGAGAGGCTGGCAGTATGTGAACTCAATTCAGGCCAGTTTGCAAACTACCTGAGAATGAAGCACCAGAAGTACACCTACCACCAGTACAACAAGATTCAGGGGCTTCCGTTCACCGTCAAGGAGATAAAGGATTATTGTATTAAACTGCTTAAGGGTAAGAAAAATGGCTGAAACGATAACAAACCACTACGTCGCAAAGGATTTCAAGAGCGATCAGGAAGTAAGATGGTGCCCGGGATGCGGTGACCACGGAATACTTGCATCACTGCAGAAGACCCTGGCAGAGCTTGAGATACCCAGGGAAAGATATGTATTCGTGTCAGGAATAGGATGCTCCTCGAGGCTTCCCTACTATATGAATACCTACGGATTTCATGGTATACACGGAAGGGCGGCAGCGATAGCCACCGGCATCAAGATAGCCAACCCTGAACTGATGGTATGGGAGATGACAGGTGACGGCGACGCCCTGGCAATCGGAGGGAATCATTATATCCATGCTATCAGGCGTAACATTGACATCAAGATCATCCTCTTCAACAACGAGATCTACGGCCTTACCAAGGGACAATATTCACCTACCTCGAAGAAAGGACTTTCCACCAAGACATCACCTTATGGCACCATAGAAGAGCCCTTCAAGATAGGCGAGCTGACCATCGGCGCCAACGGACGGTTCTTTGCCCGCACGGTCGACTATAACCTGCAGCTCTCCAACGAGGTCTACAAGGAGGCGGCAAAATTCCACGGCACTGCCGTTGTGGAGGTCATCCAGAACTGCGTCATCTTCAATGACGGCGCTTTTGATGCCTTCACCAGCAAGGAGAACCGTGATGACAACACCCTGGTCCTGCACCATGGCCAGAAGATGATCTTCGGCAAGAACCGCGACAAGGGTATCATACTGAAGGACCTTAAGCTGAAGGTTGTGACAATTGGTGAAGACGGAATCACGGAAGATGATATACTTACCCACGATGCACATGAACCCAACCCCGGAATCCACTACAGGCTGGCAGGGATGTCGCTTCCCGAGTACCCTGTGGCACTGGGTGTGATCAGGGCCATCAACGCCCAGACCTATGATGCTGCCATGATGGAGCAGCATGAAAGGGTCCAGGCGAAGTCACAGGTAAGGAGCGTTGATGACCTTCTCAGGAGCGGTTCTACCTGGGAGGTGAAGTAAACCGATGAATGATTGTCCAGACACCGGCACCGGTTATTCGCGTGACATACATGACCAGCAGGAACGCCTGAAGGAACTGGCATGCGTTAACCGGGCCACGCAGATACTCAAGGAGCGGAAGCCGGTGGATGAGACTCTCATGCACCTTGTGCTGGGATTGCCGGAGGCATTCCAGTACCCTGCCTATACCGTTGCCCGTATAAGATTCCTCGGCCGTGCATATGAGACACCCGGCTTTACCGAGACCAAATGGAAAATGATCCATGCCTTCAATACACTTGAGGGGCAGGGGTGGGTCGAAGTTTGCTATACACGCCAGTTCCTTGATGAAGATGAAGGCCCTTTCCAGAAGGAGGAGCGTGAACTTCTCGCAAGGTTCGCCAGCCTGATCTCCGGTTATGTAAACAGCCTTGTTGCAGAAAAAACTCCTTCATCGCCTAAAAAGCCTGAACTCAGGGAGCCTCATGACCCGCAAAACCAGTCGATCAGAAAACTACTCCAGCAGTTTCTCGACAGGCATAATGCCGAAAGGGACGTCTTCCACGACCTGATGCCATTCATGGTCAGGGAGATACTGCTGGTAGCCAGTCTCTATGATGCCTATTCCATTGAAGGCGAAGGGAGGTTCTCTGATTACATGCTTGGTGAATACTACCAGATGAGTCTTACCACCATCCCCCGTATTACCGGCGTGTCAGGTGAGGATGAAGCATTCGCCCGTCTCGAGGCAAGGCATTATGACATGATCATCATAATGGTGGGTGTTGACAAGACCAATCCCCTGAACCTGTGCCGCAAGATAAAGGAGAAATATCCATACATACCCACTTATCTGCTGCTGGGTAATCCGGGTGACATCCCCTATGTTCAGGACCACAGGAAGCTTGGCGTTCCTTTTGACAACCTGTTCGTCTGGACCGGTGAGTCAAGGGTCTTCTTTGCAATGGCCAAACTGCTGGAAGACAAGGTGAATGTCGGCAATGATACGGAGAAGGGACTCACCAGGGTGATACTGATTATTGAGGATGCCCCTGACTACTACTCGAGCTACGTGCCGATGCTTTACAGCCTGGTTCTGGAGCAGACACGCATACTCATCGAGGACGTCTCGGCCGATGAGCTCTACAAGGTGCTTAAACTCAGGGCCAGGCCCAAGATACTCCTTGCCACCAACTGGGAGGAGGCTATGGCCATCTACACAAGATACAAGGACCGCCTCCTGGGAGTAATCTCGGACATGCGCTTCCCGCGGGAAGGAAGCCTTGACAAGATGGCAGGCTTTGAGATGATTAAGATGCTTCGTCAGGAACAGCCGAACCTCCCCACCGTACTGCAGTCTTCTGACCCTGAAAACGCCCGGTATGCAGCTGAACTGAAGGCCAGCTTCATCAACAAGAATTCCGAAACACTGCTTCAGGATCTGAAGTCGTTCATCACCTATTACCTCGGCTTCGGACATTTTGTGTACCGTGACACCAGGGGCAGGCAGATAGCCGTGGCAAAATCAATGAAGGAGTTTGAGGCATTCCTCAAGACGGTACCTGAGGACTCACTCGTGTACCACGCCATGAAGAACCACTTTTCACTCTGGCTGATGGCCAGGGGTGAGGTAAAGGTGGCAAAGATGATCAACCCGGTAAAGGTGTCAGACTTCAACAGCCTGAAGGAGATGAGGGAGTTCCTCCTTGAAATTATCCGCAAACGCCGGCGTGAGATGAACAAGGGCAAGGTTGTCAACTTTGACGAATCAGTAATGATTGACGAGTCAAATGTGGTAAGCTTTGCCGGGGGATCACACGGAGGAAAGGGGCGCGGACTGGCTTTCGTAAGCACCCTTATTTACAGCTTTGAACTTGGCCGGCTGCTTCCGGGCATAAATATC
>SBFZ01000342.1 GCA_006227095.1 Bacteroidota bacterium
CTTACCACTTTGGTGAACCGGGTTACCCGGCAGGGATGGTGAGGACCACAATGGATGATTTTTCGATATTTTTTATTATGATTATGAATCATGGCAGGCATGGCGACGTTCAGTTGCTGAAACCGTCAACCATTGATATCATGCTGAGTCCCCAGCATATACCCGGAATGTCATCAAGGTCATTCAAACTGATTGACAAGAGCCTCTGCTGGCTGATGATCGAGACCAACGGATCTCAGTACTTTGAAATGAACGGGTTTTCTGGCAGTATCTTCACCGATGCCCTCTACTCAGAGGAAAAGGGGACCGGCATGATCTATTACTTCTCAGGCATCAACATGAAGAACATGATGGCAGTGCCTGAAATAGTCAATACTCTTGATGAGGCACTGAAGCAATATTAATAAGCTCCGGAAACTCTAAAGGAATCTCTTCAGACCCCCGCAGTACTGAAGAGGCATATTCAATTCCCGGACGTCCTGATAATTTTCCAGCCCAGCCAGGTGTTGATGACACCGACTACGAAGAACAGCGGCTGAAGCACACTCGAGAGGGAAATCCACCAGACCTGTATTACTATCCAAAGTATTAGTGCCACTCCGAGGAACATGCCAGCATGGCCGGCATATCTGCTTCTGAAAAAGGAAAGGAAAGCAGCCGCAATGTTGGCAAAACCGTTGACAATCAGCAGAAACAGGCCGGGAAGGAGGAATGAATCCAGAGGTGAATTTGCCAGCAGATCAGCTGACATTCCCAGTCCTGCACCTGTCGTATCACTGAGCATACCCCACCCTGCGGGGATGGCGCCTATGCCGGTGAATGCCTGCAAGATGCCAAGGATAAAATAGTATTTCTTCATATGGGTATCCGGAATTTCTGAAATTAAAGCAAGTGAAAGTCAAAATTAAAAAAAAGAGAGCAGAAACAGCGTTTTGGCAGTACTCAGATCTTTTGCCTAATTTTAAAGGCTGTTAGATCTACCAAATGAGCAGAGGATTTGTAAAAGAGGGAGACCAGGAAGAGGTTCCTATGGTACCGCAGAGGGCTTACCTGCCTGAAGATGTACCAAATTTTGTTACCACAAACGGGTTGCAGCAACTGCTTGCCGAGAAGGACGCCCTGATCGCAGAAAAGGAAAACCTGGGGATTGCCAATGAGAATGAAAAACGGATTGCAGTAAATTTTATCAATGCCAAACTGCAACTGCTTAATAACCGGATTACTGATGCAAGGGTTGTGGACCCGAAAGACCAACCCACAGATGAGGTGACGTTCGGTGCAACCATAACCCTTAAAAATGTGGCCTCCGGTAAAATCCAGACCTTCCAGATCGTTGGTGTCGACGAGGCGAATATAGCCAGTGGAAAGATCTCCTTCATTTCTCCCCTGGCCAGGGCGCTGCTAAATAAAAAAAGTGGTGACAGGGTTAACCTGAAACGGGAAAGAGATGAGATAGTATTTGAGGTTACGCAGATTGAATACCGGTAAAAGAAACAGGAACTGATATCCTGAATTGAAGGGACTCCGCAAAACTGACCTTTACCTTGCCTTCTGAGCCGGAACCCCTTCCCTGGAAATTTTTACAGGTTTAATGAATCCATTACCATCAAATTCCATCCTTTCAATGCAGACTTCCCTGGAATTGCGGTCGGTCTCCCCCACCGGCCTGCGATGATAGATAATATAATACTTATCCGTGCCGGGGATCATTATTACTGAATGATGTCCTGCTCCTGACGCAATTGACGGATCCTGCACCAGAACTTTTCCAATCCGTTCGTATGGCCCTATCAGTGAATCACTTATCGCATATGCAACACTGTAATCAGGACCGGTCCATCCTCCTTCAGACCACATGAAATAGTACTTGTCATTGCGTCTGAACATGAACGGTCCCTCAACATAACCTTCCGGCGTAATTTCACGGAAAAGGGTACCGTCTGCCATCGGTTCAACCGCCTTCATATCATCGCTGAGTTTTACAATATTACAGTGACGCCAGCCTCCGTAAATCAGGTAGACCTTTCCGTCAGAATCCTCAAAAACAAACTGGTCAATAGGCTGGGCCCCGTTGTGGAACTTATCAATCAGGGGTTTCCCAAGATAATCGCGATATGGTCCTTCAGGCTTATCTGCAACTGCGATTCCGATGCCTCCCGTCTCATCATCAGATTGAATGTCATTAGCCCCGAACAATAAAAAGTATTTACCGCTACGCTGAATTACTGAAGGAGCCCACATGGCCTTCTGTGCCCAGCTGACAGCAGCAGTATCAATGATTCTTTCATGCTTCTTCCAGTTTGTCAGGTCTTCCGATGAAAAGGCGTCCATAAAGACCTGATCCTTATAAGGTGCTGAATATGTAGGGAATATCCAATACTCATCATTATAAATTATTCCCTCCGGATCAGCATACCACCCGGGAAAAACCGGATTACCGGAATAGCGCGGGGGATTGGAACAACCCGCCGCAAAAACTGTAAGTATCAATATGATCGGAAGTGTATGGTTCATGGCAATGTTAATCAGTACAAATTAATGAATTTTTCCTTCAGCCTGAAAGTGGAATAATCAGGTATGGAGCCAGGGCTGCTTACCATCCCCCACTTTACGATTGAAATATGTTTAAAATTCTTAGTTTTGCTGTGAATCATTTCACAGCCATGAAAAGAGTCATTTACTTCACTTTTGTATTGTTATTGCTGTCAGCCACGCCCGGGAGCGTACTGGCAACAGATACGGTAAAACCGGTAAAGCTGAGTTCTCCCCCTGTTATCGATGGCATCCTCAATGAGGACGCCTGGAATAACAGCGAGGGCATCTCAGGCTTCAGATCATTCATCCCCGATTTCGGCAAGGAGCTTCCGTTCAATACCATTGTCTGGCTTGCCTATGACGAAGAGAATATCTATTTCGCCTTCAAATGCTATGACAATGAACCTGATAAAATCAAGGCTTCAGTTGATTCCAGGGATAAGATCAGGCAGGATGACTGGGTCTGTGTAAACCTGGACTCGTACAATGACCAGCAAACCCTTTACTGTATCTATGCCAACGCCAACGGCATTCAGATGGACACCAGGTTTGCGGCGGGCAATGAAGATCTCGGCGTTGATCTTGTCTGGTACAGTGCCGGTCAGATCACTGAATATGGTTACACGGTAGAGATCCGACTCCCGTTGAAAAGCATCAGGTTTTCAAATAAAGAACCTGTTATGATGTCAGCATTCTTTGAGAGATATGTAAGCAGAACCTCAACTCATGTCTCCTTCCCCGAGCTCGATCCGGCCAAGGGTTATGCATTTTTTGGCCAGATGCAGCCTATGCAATTTGACGGGGTTAAACACTATACTCTGCTCGAGATACTGCCCTCTGTTACCTATTCCTACAGGGGAGAGCAGGTTTCAGGCAAAATGACTACCACCGAAAATAAGCCCGACGCAGGTCTCACTGTCAAATATGGCATAACATCCCAGATAACGCTCGATGCCACCATTAACCCTGACTTCAGCCAGGTGGAGGCTGATGCCGGACAGGTTGATGCCAACCTCAGGTACCAGCTTTTTTTCCCTGAGAAAAGGCCATTCTTCCAGGAGGGTAATGAGAACTTCAAGATAGGGTCAACAGGTTCTTCTCCCATTGATCCTGTGGGCTCACTCGTTCATACAAGGAATATTGTGAATCCGATTGCTGGTGCCAAACTTTCAGGAAGGATAGGGTCAAAAAACTATATCTCTCTCCTTTATGCCGCAGACAGGATCCCGGAAACTGAAAATGACCTGTATGGCAGTTACTCACATTTCCCGGTGCTCAGGTATAAACGAAGCCTTAGCAACGACAGTTACCTGGGAGTCCTCGCCACGTCAGTGATAAACAGTGGCAGCAAAAATTATGTAGGTGGTGCTGACGGCAATATAAGGCTGAACAAATCTACCATGCTTGAATTTCATTCATTGCTGTCATCAAACAGGGATGACATAGATGAAACCAATGTCGCCGGGCATGCACTCGGTGTTAATATTCTTTCAGATCAGCGCAATATTACGACTGCCATCGCCATTAAGGAGATCAGCGAAAATTTTATTTCAAGGACCGGATATATTGACAGAACGGGTGTAACCATCCTTACCGGCTCCCTAACCCCGAAGTTTTATCCAGAGTCAGATATTTTCAGGCGTTTTGACATCGGCATCTTCACCGGACAACTCAGAGATAACATATATGACCTCTGGGAAACCAATAATTCATTGTCGGTGACCAGCTGGATCGGTGGTACTCTACGGACCAGAATCCAGTATAATTATTCCACCGAGATCTACCAGGGCGAAAAATTCAATACCTCCGGACTGCAACTGACCATGACCGGAACAGCCGGAACCAGGTTCGACGGAACCCTGTCATACAGGAGAAGGAATGCAATCTACTACCCCGGATCATTGCAGGGTTATGGAAATGTGCTTGTGGGGGAAATAAGATATCTCCCCCTTGAAAAGCTTCATACCCAGCTTTCTGTGACTTTCCAGGATCTCTTTGATGATTCAGGCAGGGAGAAGATCTTTGATTACCTGCTGCTCAGGGGAAGAATTACCTGGCAACTGAACAGGTACCTTTTCCTGCGAAGTATTGTTGAATACAACGATTACAGGGAATCGGTCAGCACGGATTTTCTTGCATCATTCACCTATATACCCGGCACGGTTTTTCATATCGGGTATGGATTCCTTTCCGAATACAGGGAGTGGAACGGGCTTGAGTACACCGAAAGCGAACGCCTGAACGAGATGAAAAGAGGATTCTTTGTAAAATTTTCCTATCTGTTCCGGTTGTAGCAGGGAAATCAAATAAGATGAAAAACGGTTCCGGGAGGCAAAGCCCGCCAGGGCTTTTACATCCTGCCCCAGGCGGCTTGTCTTTCTTGTTGCCGGTGTGCTATTCCTCCCCTCCGGCTGAAGAACATTTACCATAAATTATTGTGTGGTAATAATTTTTGCCTAAATTATATACGATTTGGAATGATATCGAAACTACAATAACCCATCTTTCCTCAATGACCGCCTTACCCCTAAAATAACAGATATGAAAAAAACCGTAAAGCTCCCCGCCTGTCTGCTTGCTATGGCTGTCATGATCATGGTCATTGTTCACGGCTGCAAGAAGGATGATGATGACGCTCTGAAAGACATAGACGGAAACGTCTATAAGACCATCTATATAGGAGGAAATACCTGGATGGCAGAAAACCTCAGAACCACTAAGTTCAGGGATGGTTCCGCCATTCCTCTCGTAACTGAAAACACCCAATGGACAGCGCTTGGTACCGCTGCATACTGCTGGCCTGAGAACAACCCTGCATACAAATCAACATTAGGCGCTTTGTACAATGGTTACGCAGTTTTCGATCCCCGCGGATTGTGCCCAACCGGCTGGCATATACCTTCTGACGAGGATTGGATTGACCTCGAGCTTGAGCTTGGTCTCCCGCAGGCAGAGGTTTATACTGACGCTATCAGAGGGGAA
>SBFZ01000420.1 GCA_006227095.1 Bacteroidota bacterium
AGTTCTTCGTCAGATTCTTCACGTGAGGGATGCAGTCTGTCACCATAGGTTGACTCTGTAATAAGGAAATCGGCCTGAGGGAAGGGCTCAGGGCTCTTCAGAATCCTGTTTGAGGGCCTCCCTATGTCACCCGTATATGCCAGCCGCTTTATTCCGTCCTTCTCCTTCAGCTCCAGGGTCACCACACCGCTGCCGAGCATATGCCCCGTGTTGGTAAACCTGACAGTGGTATAGTCATCAATCCGGAACTTCCTGTCGTAGGCCACGCTGATGAACAGTTTCAGTGATGCCACTGCATCGGCCTGTGTATAGAGCGGTTCAACGGGAGGAAGACCTTTTTTTGCCCTCTTCTTGTTGAATGTGATTGTATCATGTTCCTGTATCTTGCCCGAATCGGCAAGCATTATGGAGCACAGGTCGCGGGTGGCATTGGTGCATATAACCGAACCAGTAAAGCCGTTTGCCGAAAGAAAGGGTATCAGTCCCGAATGGTCTATGTGGGCGTGGGAAAGGATAATGTGGTCAATGCCAGCCGGAGAGAATGCGACTGACCTGTTCTGTTCCTCGGTTTCAAGACCCTTGCCCTGGAACTGGCCGCAATCAAGCAGGATATTCTTTCCGTGTTCAGTTTCAATAAGGACCTTGCTGCCTGTCACCTCCCTGGCAGCCCCGTAAAATGTCAGCTTCATGCCTGATTTTTTGTTTTTGACTTGCTAATATAGTTAAAGTTGTCATATCAGCCTCCGGAATAATCTTCAACAATTAATGAACAATATGTAAATTCTTCTTTATTTAGTGAAGCAGTTGATATATTTTTGGCGCTTGCTAACAAACCTTAACCTGACTCATGAAACTTGACAAGATCTTTTCATACCTGGCCCCCAAGGAGGGCAAGTTCTATCCCCTTTTCAAGGATGCCTCAGCCAACCTTATCATCGGAGCAGAGCTGCTGGTGGAGTTTATGAACGAACCTTCCGCTGAAAAGAGAGAAGCCCTGAGCCAGAAGATAAAGGAAACTGAGCTTGTGGGGGACCAGATTGCCAGGAACCTGTACAAGACACTGAGCAGCACTTTTATCACACCCTTTGACAGGGAGGATATATTTGACCTCATACATGCAACTGATTCGGTCCTCGATCTTATGCACGGGGCATCGAAACAGACCCATCTGTACAAGCTGAGGGAGATACCTGCGGAGTTCCGCGAGATGGCCGATGTCATCAGGAGGGCCTCCATTGAGATCAACACTGCCTTCAACGGCCTTCGCGATGTTCTCAACCTTTCAAGATACAAGGACAACTGCCAGAAGATAGGAGAGCTTGAGGAAACTGCCGATGACATCAACCACCGTTACCTTGCAAAGCTCTTCCAGGAGGAAAAGGATGCGATTGAACTCATAAAGAAGAAGGATATCCTGGCTGCCCTGGAAAAGGCAGTGGACAGGTGCGATGATGTAGCCGATATACTCTCTTCCGTAATCATCAAAATTGCATAAAGCCTCCCCTGATGGACTTCACAATCCTGATAATCATAGTTGTTCTTGCTTTTGCGTTTGATCTGATAAACGGATTTCATGACGCGGCAAATTCAATAGCCACGGTTGTATCTACCAAGGTGCTTACACCTTTCCAGGCAGTAGTCTGGGCCGCAGCCTTCAACTGGCTGGCCTACCTTGTATTCGAACTTCATATAGTTGATACCATAGCAAAAATAGTTGACACCTCAGCCATAACGCTTATGGTCATCCTGGCAGGAATTCTTGCCGCAATAATCTGGAATCTCCTCACATGGTACCTGGGGATACCTTCAAGTTCATCACACACACTTGTAGGCGGTTTTGCAGGTGCAGCGATCGCCTTCACAGGGTGGGATGTGGTGCATACCGGCAAGATTGCTGTTATTGCAGCCTTTATATTCCTGGCGCCGTTGCTGGGTATGGTAATGTCATACCTCCTTTCCATATTGCTTCTGTGGATAAGCCGGAAGGGGAATCCGTTCAGGCTCGAGAAGAAATTCAAGGCCTTTCAGCTTCTTTCCTCAGCCCTCTTCAGCCTCGGTCACGGGGGGAATGACGCGCAGAAGGTAATGGGTATCATTGCCGCTGCCCTGATGGTTTACTTCCATGGTGCGCATGAAGTGCCTCACTGGGCTCAGATCGAAATGGTCAACGGCAAAGTGCATGACATACCACACTGGATTGTGCTCGGATGCTACACTGCAATTGCGCTTGGTACCCTTATCGGCGGCTGGCGCATTGTCAAGACCATGGGTTCCAAAATAACCAAACTTACTCCCTTTGAAGGGGTTGCTGCTGAGGGTGCCGGTGCCTTGCTGCTGTTCGGAACAGAAGCTTTTGGAATTCCCGTGAGCACCACCCATACCATCACAGGAGCAATAATGGGCGTAGGTCTTACCAAGCGCGTGACAGCTGTCAGGTGGGGAGTAACCATCAACCTGCTCTATGCATGGATACTGACCATTCCTGTCTCCATGCTCCTTGCGGCAGGTCTTTATTACCTCCTTACGGCCATTACGGGTATCAGCTGACTCCTTCCGTTCACAGGGTTTCATAACCCCTGACAGGTCCCGGTGTCATCTTGTGAAGATCAAACACAATGATCTCATTTGTGCCTTTTTTCAGCCACGGAGCCGGGCAGTAAAGTCGTGTCTGAGGCCCTATTTCCCAGTATCTGCCAAGATTATGGCCGTTGACCCAAACCACCCCTTTGACGAAGCTGGTCATGTCAATGAATGTGTCTGCCGGGTCATCAACATTGAATGTGCCCCTGAAAAAGATGCCTGGTTTCGTCAGTTCTTCCACTGTGGCAGGCAGGTTTTCTGTGTAGCCGTCACCCATCGGGAATCCGAAAATCTCCCAGTTCATCAGTGTCATACCGTTAAGTGTCACCCGGTCAGTTATCCCCTTGCGGTCAATCATGTGCTGGGCAAAGTTTATCCTTCCCATGGCTTCAGTAAATATCTCCAGTACCGGGTGCTCACTGTCAGAAGGAGGGAGGTCTATTGAGTTGATGCCCAGACGCCTGTCAAGTGTGCCGATATATTTCCCGTCAACAAATACAGTGGCATAATCGTGAAGTTCGGTCACTGTCAGCTTGCCTCTTTTGTGTCCGATAAGGCGGGTGCGGTACAACATGAAGCCGTAATCCTGCCCGAAAGCTTCAAAGGGTTGTGGCTGAACCGCCAGGTGAGGTTCAGGCATATTATGCCAGACTGAAGAAAAGGGGACAAGTTCAGTTTCAGGAAAACTCATTGCCGGGACAGGGTCTGGTATCGGGGGGAGTTTGGCTTTTTTTGGAAGGTATGACCCTATCAGCTTCCGCAGTGCCATGTATTTGGGTGTTGGCCGACCCTGCTCATTGATCGGTGCATCATAATCATAACTTGTCAGATCAGGCTCATAACCCCTGCCTCCTGAGTTGGCCCCGGCAGTAAAGCCGAAGTTTGTTCCTCCGTGTATCACATAGAAGTTGAATGACTTGCGGTTATCCATCAGGAATTTCACTTCGCGAAGCAGATCTGCCGTGTCAGGCCTCGCCCACTCTTCACCCCAGTGGGTAAGCCATCCGGGGTAGGTCTCACTGGAGAAGACGGGCACGCCCGGGTTCATTTTGCGTGCCAGTTCGAAATCCTTTTCGGAGCTTCCGGAATCAAGGCCCACGGCGCAGCCGGGCAGGGTGCCTGCCTCAAGCATATATGTTGTCGGGCCGTCGCCGGTGAAGAAAGGGACGTCAATACCGCTTTCTTCCCAGATTTCTCGCAGTGCAAGCATGTAGTTACGGTCATTTCCATAGCTTCCGTACTCATTCTCAATCTGTATCATAAGTACGGGACCTCCGTTGGTCACCAGGTGGGGACGGAGTACATCAGAAAGCCGGGAGATGTACCTCTCAACGGCTCTCATGTACCTGGGGTCCATGCACCGTACCTTGAGATCATTGTAGCGGAGGAGGTAAGGAGGTATCCCTCCGAATTCCCATTCGGCACATACATAGGGTCCGGGCCTGATGATAACCCACATTCCTTCTTCAGCAGCAGCAGAGATGAATTGCGAAATGTCCCTGTTGCCTGTTCGGAAGTCGTAGATCCCTTCAGTAATCTCATGATGATTCCAGAACAGGTATGCAGAGATGGTATTGCACCCCATTGCCTTTGCCATCTGAATACGGTGTCTCCAGTATTCCACCGGCACCCTTCCGGGGTGGATCTCTCCGCCTATGATCTGGAATGGTTTGCCGTCAAGGAGAAAATCATCAGCTCCGAGGGTAAAAGTGTGATTTACTGAGGGATCCGGGAAGATGGAAGCCGGAGTACTGATTTTTTGTTTCTGCCCGGCAGCTTCAAAGCTGCCTGCAAGTGTACAGGCAACCATAAAAAGGATCGCAGAGAGAGTTAAGCGGCAGACCGCGTGATTGTCATTCATTGCCTGTTATGTTAATGTCCGGCTGAAGGCAGTTATCTTCAGACTGTCCCCTTATCCCAGGCCGGAAGGATCTCTTTCTTGAAATTTTCCTTCTCCCTGATGAGAGCATCCATATCGAGGCCTATAGCCTTCTGTGCCCCGGCTTTGGAAGTGATATCAGGTATCAAGACTTCATCAATACCCTTTGATGTCAGCAACCTGGTGAGGCCGATACGTGCCTCAAGCCCCTTCATGATTCCATTGCCAAGTATTGAAGCCATTTCTATCGGGGCATGGAATGATCCTCCGTGGCTGGCAGCGCAGAAGTCCCATCTCCACTGTGATTGACGTATGAGAGCCAGCAGTGGTTTCATGGCGGCCTCATCAGCACCTGCTTCCCAGGCTGCTTTTGCTTCATAGTGGGCTGATACGAGTATTTCCTCAAGGGAGTTCCTGAGTGCGGCAATCTTGTCCTGCCGTTCATATACGTTGTTCATGAGCTCTTCCTCACTCTGGCGATGGCATGTTGCGCATGTTGAAGAGATCATGTTCAACGGGCTCTGAACATGATGGCTGGTATACTTCACGCCTCCTTCTGCAATGAACGGCATATGGCAGTCGGCGCAGGCTACGCCACGGTCGGCATGAATCCCGGTCATATAAAGTTCATAGTCAGGGTGCTGGGCTTTCAGCATGGGTGTTCTGCTCAGCTTGTGCACCCAGTCAACATGTTCCACTTCGTCGTAATAGGTTTCCATCTCGTCTGCACTGAATCCCTTGTCCCACGGGAAGGTGAGGTATTTTCCGTCGCCTTTGAAATAATATTCAACATGGCACTGGGCGCATACGAGGGAGCGCATTTCCTGATGGGTAGCCTCATTCACATCTTTGCCCATGCGCTGAAACGCTTCTGCCAGCGCAGGGCGGGTAATGCGCAGATTCATGGTTTTCGGATCGTGGCAATCCTGGCAGCCGATGTTGTTCACAATTTCATGTCCAAGGTCAGACCATTTGGCTGCATAAAAGTTCTCAACACCGATCTCGTTCATGACCCTTGGTACATCGGTACTTTTACAGGTCCAGCAGGT
>SBFZ01000222.1 GCA_006227095.1 Bacteroidota bacterium
CCCTTGCCGTTGTCCCCCCGGGTGATCCTGAAATCATCAATAGATATCACGGTCTCAAGAGTCTCTGACCTGAACTCCTCGGTTTTGTGGGCAAGGCTTCCTGACACGAAAAGGGCCCTTGCCCCGGAATGGTTCAGTACATTACCTATCTCTCCCGTCGTAAAATCGGGAAGAATCGGCACTGCAACGGCACCCATTGATGTTATTGCCAGGTATGTGACGCCCCAGTTGGGCATACTGGTACTCAGTATGGCCACCCTGTCTCCCGGCTGTACCGACAGATCTTCCAGGAGCCTCATTACTGACTCCGTTTTCTCCTTCAGCTGGTTGTAGGTAATAACTTCCTCTCCCACAAAACCCATTGCCCTGTTCTCTCCGTGTTTCCTGAAGCTCTCTCCGGCAAGGAATGGTATAGTCAACATCTCGTTATTATGCATTGGCTATTAATGTATTGGGCGCAAAGATAAGGTTAAATCAATTATGTATGACATGTAAACGTGCAAATATCATTCAGAAATATCCCGGTAAACAAAAATCGATCTAAATAGTTTACTTTTGCGGATACCAAAGAGTTGGAGAGATGGCACTGATCAGGGTAACAAAGGAATTCCGTTTTGAGATGGCACACGCCCTGTGGAACTATGACGGTCCGTGCAGGAACGTGCATGGCCACTCCTATATCCTCTATGTTACTTTTGCCGGGGAGCCAGTAAATGATCCGGACAATCCCCGCAACGGCATGGTGATCGATTTCGGCGACCTCAAGAAGATAGTCCGGGAAAACATTGTTGACCGTTTTGACCATGCCCTCATGGTTTCAGGTCAGGCTCCGGCTGAAACGGTGGAGAGTTACAGGCAGCATTTCGGAAATGTAATAGTGTCTGCATACCAGCCAACGTGTGAGAACCTGGTTGCAGATATCGCAGCCACGCTGGGCGGCATGGCCCCGGAAGGGACATTCCTGCACAGTATCAGATTGTATGAAACAGCCACGGCATATGCCGAATGGCATGCATCCGACAACAGGTGACAGAAACAGATAACGACAGGAGACTATTTTTACTTGATGCATATGCATTGATTTTCAGGTCATACTATGCATTCATCCGGAATCCCCGGGTTACCAGCAAGGGGATGAATACGTCGGCGGTGTTCGGCTTCCTTCTTACCCTCGAGGATCTTCTCTCAAAGCAGAAGCCCTCACATCTTGCCGTAGTCTTCGATCCGCCGGGACCAACTTTCAGGAGTGACATATACCCGGCCTACAAGGCTAACCGTGACGCAACCCCAGAGGATATTAAAATTGCCGTTCCCTATATCAAGCGTCTCCTTGAGGCTTTCCGGATACCGGTTATCGAGGTGCCGGGATATGAAGCTGACGATGTCATAGGCACTCTTGCCCGAAAGGCTGCTGAAGAGGGATACAGGGCCTTCATGATGACACCTGACAAGGATTTTGCCCAGCTTGTCACCGACAATGTTGTCATGTACCGGCCCGGACGTTCCGGCGGCGAGGCTGAAATATGGGGGAGGGAAGAAATAATAAGGGAATACGGGGTACCGCCGGAAAACATTACAGACCTGCTCGGGTTGATGGGAGACGCATCCGACAATATCCCGGGTGCCCCCGGAATAGGTCCCAAGACTGCCTGTAAGCTCATAAGCGAGCATGGAAGTATCGAGAGCCTGATAAACCGCACTTCAGACCTTCAGGGGCGTCAGAAGGATATTATTGAACAGAACAGCGAGCAGATACTGCTTTCCAAAAGGCTTGCCACAATAGAACAGAATGTGCCTGTTGAGTTCAGACATGCCGACTTGCATCGCAGGGAGCCGGATATCGAATCTCTCAGGAAGCTTTACGAGGAGCTGGAATTCCGTACGATGGCGACACGGCTTCCTGCTGCCGGGGCCGTTCAGCCTGCACAGGCAGCCACCGCATCCGAGGCAGGGGCTGTTGCTTCAATAACCGCCGCAGAGTCTTCTTCTGGACGCAGTTTTTCCGACGGATCGCAGGGAACACTCTTCGGGGAGGCATTATCACCATCAGGTTCCTCCAGGGCAAATATCACCACCACACCCCATAATTACACCCTTATTGAGACTGCTGAGGAGTGCGCCGGGCTGGCAGGAGAACTGTCCCGGCTGACCGACTTCTGCTTTGATACCGAGACAGATTCGCTTGACCCGCTTAATGCACAGCTTGTTTCAATAGCATTTTCCTCCGAAAAGGGATCAGGCACCATGCTATGGCTGCCTCCTGACAGGGATGAGGCACTGAGACTCCTGCAACCGCTCAGGCCGGTCTTTGAGAATGAGAAGATCCGCAAGACAGGGCAGAACCTGAAGTTTGATATCCAGTTACTGGCAGGATATGGCATAAATGTCAGGGGACCGCTGTTTGACACCATGCTTGCCCATTACCTGCTTGAGCCTGACATGCGGCACAATATGGACCTGCTGTCTTCACAGTACCTCGGGTATGAGCCGGTGCACATCGAGGAACTGATAGGAGAACGGGGTCCGCGGCAGAAGACAATGAGGGATGTGGATAAGGAGAGGGTCAAGGAATATGCCGTTGAAGATACCGATGTTACCTGGCAGCTGATGAAGCTGTTTGAGCCGATGCTCATAAGCCAGGAGCTTGACAGTCTGGCGGAAGGGATAGAAATGCCGCTCATAAGGGTGCTTGCCTCAATGGAGCGTGAAGGAGTGCTCCTCGATGAAACCGTACTGAAAAAATACGCTGTCACCCTTCGTGAGACAATCATCAGCCTCGAACAGGAAATATATACCCTTGCCGGTCATGAGTTCAATATCTCATCCCCGAAACAGCTGGGTGACATACTTTTTGTCAGGCTCCGTCTTGATGACAATGCCAGGCTTACCCGGACAAAGCAGTACCGCACTGATGAAGAGGTTCTTCAGCGTCTTGCAGGTAAGCATCCCATTATCGGAAAGGTACTTGAATACCGCGGCCTGAAAAAGCTTCTTTCAACATATGTGGAGGCTCTGCCGCAATTAATTGACCGCAAAACCGGCCGTATACACACCACATACAACCAGGCTGTTGCCTCCACCGGCAGGCTCAGCTCCACGAACCCCAACCTTCAGAACATACCTGTTCGTGATGCGGAGGGACGGGAGATACGGAAGGCATTTATCCCGGCCGATGGAAAGATCTTTCTGAGCGCAGACTATTCCCAGATTGAGCTCAGGCTCATGGCTCATCTAAGCGGTGACAGCTCAATGATTTCCGATTTTCTTTCAGGGCAGGATATTCACTCTGCAACAGCATCCAAAATCTTCGGAGTGCCTGTTTCAGAGGTGACCCGTGAAATGAGGGCAAGGGCAAAGACTGCAAATTTCGGCATCATATACGGCATATCTGCATTTGGCCTTTCTGAGCGTCTGACCATTGGCCGCAAGGAGGCCAGGGAGCTTATTGACGGATATTTCAATTCATACCCGGGAGTGAAGGCATATATGGATGAAAGCATCCGCAAGGCCAGGGAGCAGGGCTTTGTCACCACAATGTTCGGACGCCGGCGTTACCTGCCAGACATTCACTCCAGGAACCAGGTGGTCAGAGGCAATGCTGAACGAAACGCCATAAACGCTCCGCTGCAGGGCAGTGCAGCAGACATAATCAAGATTGCAATGGTGAGAATCGCCTCAAGGCTGGAACAAGAAATGCCGGAAGCAAAGATGATCCTCCAGGTACATGACGAATTGATTTTCGAAGTGGAAACCTCCGGGGTTGAGAAACTTGCCGCAATGGTCAGGGAAGAGATGAAGGGTGCTGCACAACTGAGCGTACCCCTGGAGGTGGATACAGGAACGGGGTATAACTGGCTTGAGGCACACTGACAATCCGGGATGGCTGAGCGGATGAAATATTACCTGCAGCAGACACCTCGGCAATCCGGGATGACTGAATGGATGACACATAAATCGCAGGAGGCATAGTGAGAATGGGAGTTGAAGTAAGGATTTTGTATTTCGGGGCGGCTCAGGAGGCGGCAGGGAAAAGCGAGGAGTTGCTGACAGCGGATAATACCACCACCCTGCGAACAGCCATTCTTGAAAAATATCCTGCACTGGCAGGAATACCGTTCAGAATGGCTCTCAACAGGAACCTGCTCAAGGGAGATTCTCTCCTGGCAGAAAATGACATAATAGCAATACTACCTCCCTTCCAGGGTGGATGAAACAATAATGTCTGCATATGAAAAACAGGTATCTGACGGCAGGACCGATCACACCGCTTCTTATATCCGAACTGATGACGCTTGGCAACGATGATGCCGGTGCCGGTGCTGTTTCAGTATTCATAGGAAAGGTTCGTGACGATGAAACCGACAGCGGAAGGGTTAAGGCAATAGAGTACTCAGCCTACGAGGAGATGGTCTCCGGGGAGGCTGAAGAGATCGTCCGTATTGTCAGGGCGGCCTTCAGCGATGTGAGGTCTGTCATCATTGTACATTCCGTTGGTATTGTCAGGTCAGGCGAAGCCTCGCTGTTCATCATGATCACCTCCGGCCACCGTGATCACGGAACACGTGCATGCCGGCATACCCTTGAAATGGTCAAGGAGAAGCTTCCGGTCTGGAAAAAGGAAATCTACTGATTTCTTCCGCAACCAGGTTCTGTGGCCTTACACGGCTGTATTCAGATATCACCCCGAACGCAGTTATGCTGTCAGCCAGAGACACAGACAGATCCGCGCCGATTGCTGTGGTCAGGTTCCTGCCGGGGTTTTCAGCAGTGATGAATACCGGGCCCTGTCACCTGCTATACTGATTGCTTCCTTTATCTGGGTGTCACGGCTAACCGAATATTCGACCATTCCCCAGTCATAGAAATATCTTCCGGCGAGCTCTGATTCAAGCAGTTCAGTCACATCGGAACGGTATTCTGTCAGCTCCCTCTCAAGAGAATGACTGAGGCCAGATTTGAGTTTCTCCAGCGCCTCCCTGTTTTCGTCGTACAGGTTTTCTTCCCTGGCCACCCTGGCAAGTTCTTCAAGAATACTTTCAGAGTCGGTCTTATAGGTAAAATTTCTTTCAGCAAGAAAATCCCCGAACCGTTCGAGATCATCATCCGTCATCTTCAGGCCTCCCAGTGTGGCCGGCTGGGGATGTGACCAGTAATATGCTGTTGCAAAGTCGAATATCATGTTCTGGACATAGAGTTCGCTTGCAAACCTGTTAAGCATGTCGGAGGCGACTGTTACATCAGGGATTATGCCGCCGCCGTCTTTTACAGGCCTTCCGTTTCTTGTCCTGAAGGTCTTCGTCAGCGAGTCAGGTATCATCCCCACGCTTCCGTCCTCGTTGCGGTGTGAGAAATCGACTGCCTGTATGCATCTGCCGCTGGGAATATAGTATTTGGCGGTGGTCATCTTGACCTGTGCCTTGTAGCTGAGAGGTCTTGCCACCTGTACAAGTCCTTTGCCATAAGACCGTTCACCGACTATTACTCCACGGTCACGATCCTGCAGTG
>SBFZ01000008.1 GCA_006227095.1 Bacteroidota bacterium
AGGAGAGGCCTACACCAGAATGCAAAATCCACCTGAGTACGAGCTTTATGACCTAAAAAATGATCCCTATGAATGGAATAATCTGGCCAATGACCCTGAATATGCAAAGATTTTTGAAAGACTGAAGGCACAGCTTAAGGAATGGCAGGTTAAAACATCGGACCCCTTCGTTGACAAGGCACTTGCGGAGAAACTCCTTCTTGAGATTGAAGCTGCCAATGAAAAGAAGGTGGAAATAAAATATCATGAATACATGGATCCTCACCTTGTATTTGAGAAGAATGATAAATAATACAGAGGAGTGAATGGAAGCTGGTCAGCCAGACAGGATCTTATCTGTTTGCCGGACCTGAAAATCCTTAAATGAAGAAAAATGAATAAAGTAAATTCTACGGCGATCAAGTGCCTTGCGAGACTTTCGGTTTTACCGCTCATCATTCAGGGATGCAATGCCCAGGAACAACAAAAGCCGAATTTCGTTTTTTTCCTTATTGATGATATGGGTTACAGTGATGTGGGCTGCTTCGGAAGTGATTACTATGAAACACCGAATATTGACAGACTGGCAAGCCAGGGGATGAAATTTACAAGTGCCTATGCAGCAAGCACACTTAGTTCTCCAACCAGGTCAAGTATTCTGACAGGTAAATACCCGGGTCGCCTCCATATCACACATGCAATCCCGATCCAGGGATACAAGCGTCTTGAAAAAGGCACCGCAACCCCTCTTAAGGATGCCGATTATGTAATGAACCTGCCCCTGGAGGAAGTGACTATTGCTGAGGCCCTCAAACCTGCAGGCTATGCTACCATTTCGATAGGTAAGTGGCATGTCTGTGACGAAGAAGCCTATTTCCCAGAATACCAGGGTTTTGACAGGAATGTTGGCGGCAATGGTCATGGAAATACTGAGAATTACTTTTATCCTTACCATAACAAGTGGAGGATGGCACCTGACTATCCCTGGATAGAATGGAACACCCTTCCGGATGGCAAACCGGGTGAATATATTACAGACCGTCTAACTGAGGAAGCTGTGAAATTCATCGAGGAGAACAAGGAGAGACCATTCTTCCTTTATCTTCCTCATTATGCCGTACATACACCTATACAGGCAATTGACAGCATCATACACAAGTATGAAGCCAAGCCAGCTGATACCATCAAGGGGCATACGAAACCAGGCTACGCGGCAATGATTGAAAGTGTAGATATTAGCATGGGAGTAATAATGAAAAAACTTGAGGAACTGGGTCTTGATGATAATACAGTAGTAATATTCACATCTGACAACGGAGGGCACGGACGGTGGACGTCAAACTGGCCCTGGAGAGGCAATAAGGGCAACTTTTACGAGGGAGGAATCAGGGTACCTCTTATTATAAAATGGCCCGGAAAAGCCAAGGCAGGATCTGTATGTGATGTCCCTGTTATAAGTACTGATTTTTATCCGACCATGCTGGAGATGGCAAATCTCGATCTGATGCCTGAGCAGCACATGGACGGACTTAGTCTTGCTCCTCTTCTCAAAAACTCCGGAAGCCTGAACAGAAGTGATCTTTACTGGCATTTCCCAAATTATACTGGTACCGGTCATCCGGATCCGTCAGGACCTCTAAGTGTGATCAGACATGAAAACTGGAAGCTGATTGAGAATTTTGAGGATGGGAGTCTGGAGCTATATGACCTGGAAAATGATCCGAAAGAGAGCATAAACCTGGCTGATCAGAAGCCCGAACTGGCCGCTGAACTCAGGAACATGCTCGTCCAGTGGCGCAATGAAACCAGGGTACAGATGCCTGAAGTGAATCCTGATTATATTAAAAAATAAAAATATCATACCATGAATATTTTACAATACTCAAAAAATGTCATCCCTTTTTCTCTGGGTGCTTTCCTGCTGACTCCTTCATCATGTGCTGATGCAAGCCCGAAGGAAACTGCCAGGAACAAAGACGATAAACCTCTGAATGTGCTGTTTTTTGTCTCTGATGATTTGCGACCCAACCTGGGATGTTATGGAGACACCTATGCAATTACACCAAACATAGACAGGATAGCCTCTGCCGGGGTTGTCTTCAGCAATGCATACTGCCAGCAGGCTGTCAGCAATCCTTCGCGCACCTCTCTGCTAACCGGATTGAGGCCTGATGAAACCGGAGTTATAAACCTGGAGACCCATTTCCGGACAAAACTTCCTGACCTGGTTACATTGCCACAGCTTTTCAAGAATAACGGTTACCTGGCCCTTGGAACAGGAAAGGTGTTTCATGCACTGAAAGAGACGGTTGATCCGGTATCGTGGTCAGAACCTGTCCCGGATTATGAGGGTGGCGGCTATTTCCTGCCTGAAAACAATATTGGCAAAGGCAAGCAGAATTCAACTGAGTGCGCTGATGTGTCCGACACAACCTATGTTGATGGAAAAATGACGGTTGACGCTATCAGGTTTCTTGCAAGGGCAAAGGAAGAGAACAAACCTTTCTTTGTTGCAGTTGGATATAAAAAGCCTCATGCACCATATGTAGCCCCCAAAAAATACTGGGATATATATAAAGACAAACCATATGAAATAACTGACCGGGAGAGACCTGCCGGAGCACCTGCACTTGCATTTCATAACAATGAAGAGATCAGGGGATACCGCGATGTGCCTGATGAAGGTCCCATCCCGCCCGAAAAGGAGCAGGAGATAGTCCATGGATATTATGCCTGTATCAGTTACATTGATGCACAGGTGGGTAAGGTAATTGCAGCTCTTGACAGCCTTGGGCTGAGGGAAAATACAATCATTGTGTTCTGGGGAGATCATGGTTACCACCTGGGAGAACAGGAAATATGGTGCAAATCAACAAACTTTGAACTCTCTGCAAAAGCCCCTCTTATAATCTCGGTACCAGGAATGGCCGGAAACGGGGAAAAATCTTCTGCAATAGTAGAATTTGTTGATGTTTATCCAACTGTTGCAGACCTGGCGGGTCTGGCCCCGCAGGGAGAACTTTCCGGAACGAGCCTCACACCACTCCTTAAGAACCCTGACGCAAAATGGAAGGATATAGCATTTAACCAGTTTACCCGTCCTTACAGGGCTATACGAAAATTTCCTCCGACACATATGGGCTATTCTGTGAGGACAAAGGAATGGAGATGTACCTATTGGTGGGATCTGAGCACTGGCGAGGTGGTTGAAAAGGAACTTTATAACCTGAAGGACAACCGGATTGAGAAGGAAAATCTTGCAGGTAATCCCAAGTATGCAAAGACTGAAAAGGAGCTGGCCCGGATGGTGACAGATTACCGTAACGGGAAATACAATGCAACTCAGAAAAAGTAGTTTGTCATGGCTGTTTTTGAAAGAACATCATTGCTGATACCCGCTACCGTAGGGTCGATCCTTTTTCCGGCTCTGCATGGAAGTGAGCTGCTGGCAGAAGATTGCAGCGGAAAGGAGAGAGAGCGGCCAATGAATGTGTTGTTCTTTTTCGTCGATGATCTTCGTCCGAATCTTGGATGCTATGGCGATGCCAATGCAGTGACCCCGAATATTGACATGCTGGCCCGGGCAGGGGTAACCTTCAACCATGCATATTGTCAGCAGGCGGTAAGCAATCCGTCCAGAACATCGCTCCTTACAGGCTTGAGGCCTGATGAAAACGGTGTTACTGACCTGGAGACCCATTTCAGGGACAATGTCCCTGATGTGGTTACCTTGCCTCAGTTGTTCAGGAACAACGGTTATCTTACACTTGGTGCAGGCAAGGTATATCATTCAACACCGTTTATCGTTGATGAACCTTCCTGGACCAGACCGGTCCCTGATTATCTTCCACGGGCATATTTGCTGCCGGAAAACCTGGTGGAGAATGCCAAGATGAGTTCCTTCGAATCAGCCGATGTGGCTGACAACGCCTACCCGGATGGACAAACGGCTGATTTTGCAATCGAATATCTCAAGGAAGCCAGCGCTGAAGATAGACCATTTTTCATTGCTGTTGGATTGACTAAGCCTCATCTTCCATTCTGTGCACCTTCTAAATACTGGGAATTATATGACTCCGTCAGTTTTACATTAAGTGACCGTGATCGTCCTGAGGGAAGTCCCGACCTCGCTTTTCACAACTGGGAGGAGCTCAGGGGTTATCGTGACATTCCCAATTCAGGACCTATATCGAGGGAAAAGGAAGAAATACTATGGAAAGGCTATTACGCGTGCATAAGTTACGCCGACGCCCAGGTCGGAAGAGTCCTCGAGACACTCGATAGGCTTGGTCTCAGGGAGAATACTGTTATTGTTCTTTGGGGTGATCATGGTTATCACCTTGGAGAGCAGGATCTGTGGGGTAAATCAACAAATTTTGAGCTTGATGCCAGGGTACCGCTCATTATTTCTGCGCCAGGGGCAAAAGGATCAGGAAAGAAATCTGATGCAATTGTGGAGACCCTGGATATTTACCCGACACTGGCCGACATATGCGGACTTGCCCCTCAAAGCAAACTGTCAGGCGTCAGCCTGCAACCGCTTCTGGATAATCCGGATAAAAAGTGGAAAAACATTGCATTTAATCAGTTTATCAGACCATATGGCGCACTTCGCAATGGAAAACCAACTCATATGGGCTATTCAGTAAGGACCTCAGACTGGAGATGTACCTGCTGGTGGGATCTCAAAACAGGTGAGATGGTTGAGAAGGAATTATACTACCTGAAGGATTACAGCGTGGAAAAGGAAAACCTGGCAGGAAGGAAGAAGTATTCCAGGGTTGAAGCGGAACTAACCTCAATGCTTATGGCATATAAGAATCAAACGGTCATAGAATAGCACTTTGCAACCATGAAATTTCCTTATATCCGGACAATAGTTATAGTCGTTGTTTTAATTACTTCACTGAGTGGAGTTAATTCACAGTCAGTTACTATTCTCCAGAAGCAGGTTCCTGTACTGACCCTCAGGGAAGGGAACCAGGTGATGCTGATTAAACTTGAATCAGGCAGGGAGAATACAATTGTCAGTTCGGTCAGTCTTGACCTTGCCGGAACAACCGACCTTGATGACCTGGAGAGCATCAAGGTCTTCTACAGGGGAGATATCCTTAATGATAGCGTACAGTTTGGAAAGACCCAGCCGCCTTCAGACCGCCTGACGGTAAAAGGTAAAGTAAGTCTTCCTTCAGGCTCCGGATATTTCAGTATTATCGTAAGGTTGAAAGATGACGCTGACCTTCTTAACGACCTGGTAATAAGATGTACAGGCATTAAAGCAGGAAAGAAGACTTTCTCTCCGCAAAGTGATTTCAAGCCGTTGAGACTTCGTTTCGGAACAGCTCTCTGTCAGCACGGGGAGGATGGTGTTCATACCTACAGGATACCAGGTATTGTGAGGACAAATAACGGCACCCTGCTGGCAATTTTTGACAGGAGGCTCGAAACCCATCGTGACCCCCAGGGAGTTGCCAATATTGGCCTTAAAAGGAGTACTGACGGAGGAAGAACATGGGAACCTCA
>SBFZ01000273.1 GCA_006227095.1 Bacteroidota bacterium
ATTTAGTTTCATTGTTTCAATAGCTCCTTTTCCATTGGTTGAAAGAAACCTGTATGGAATATATCTGTTAAATATGTATGTGAAATAAGGGTCATGCAAGTTTCATAAAACTAGAACGTCTTTGTAATGCCAATTGTTATACCCGGTGACAGCCCGTAAAAGTTAAAATTCAGGGGTAAAACTGATGCCTTAAGGTCATCGGAAATATCATAGTCAAACAGGCTGGCATCAACATGTGCATCAATTATTGTAAACAGGTACCATGCAGCTATACCGATATACGAAAGATCACGGTACTTACGGTAATAATCCACTCCGTTCAGGAGGGTGGTCTTGACCCACGACTCGGTGGATGGATTGTAGGTCTCGGGGTGAAGCACCGGATCATACTGCTCCGGGTTCAGGTTTTTCAAAAGGGTGAGGTAGCTGTCTGTCTCCGGGATTATATCGGTAAAATCCTGGTAGGCGTTTATGAAAGTGTTGTAATTCCTTGTATTGAAGGTAACTGCATATCCAAGTGCACCAAAGCCGGCATATACAAACGGGACCTTCCAGTATTTCCGGTTATATATCTGCCCGAGGCCGGGCAGGGCAGCGGCAAACATGGTTGACCTTACAGGCTCAACAATGTATCTTTTCTCCTTCTCTCTTCTTGCAGGAATTGAGTCAGGTTGCTGACCGGAGGATATTGTTACCGTTGCAAAAAGAAGAATTACCGCTATTTTGCTGCTGAGATTCAAGGCAAACTTTACCGTTTGCCGGCAAATATAAGTAATTACCTGTTAAGTTTGTCGAGCAATCCTATTATGCGTTCCATCTCATCGCTGTCAGCGAATGGGATGACTATCTTTCCCCTTCCCTTTTCATTGATGCGGAACTGTACTTCGGAACGGAATAGTGTGCTGAGCTGTTTTGAGATCTCTTCGAACTCGGTGTTGAGTTTCTTTTTCTTCTCAATTTTCGCAGGGTCTTTTGAGGCAGCACTCTGCAGGTGTCTTACCAGGTCTTCGGTAGCCCTGACTGAGAGGTCTTCCTCAATGATATGGTAAAATACATTAATCTGCCTGGCCGGATCTTCAATGTTCACCAGTGTACGTGCGTGACCCATGGTGAGGTTCCTGTTGCGGATCCCAAGCTGAATCTCTGCCGGCAGTCTCAGCAGGCGGAGGTAGTTTGCAACGGTGGAGCGCTGTTTACCCACCCTGTCACTGAGCTGTTCCTGCGTCAGGCTGCATTCCTCAATGAGCCTCTGGTAGGTGATGGCCACTTCAATGGCATCGAGGTCTTCCCTCTGGATGTTTTCCACGAGGGCCATTTCCAGCATGGCGGTATCATCGGCAGTGCGTACATATGCCGGCACATGGGTCAGCCCTGCCATCCTTGCGGCACGGAGCCTCCGCTCACCTGCTATGAGCTGGTAACGGCCGTCACCGGTTTCACGTACTGTCAGCGGGACAACTATTCCCACCTGGCGGATTGAGGCGGTCAGTTCTTCAAGCGCCTGGTTGTCAAACCGGGTACGTGGCTGGAACGGATTGGCATCTATTGAATTGATGTCTATCTGAAGATTGGCCTCCACCTTTTTTTCAAGCACCTCTTTCTCAACACCTTCAATAAGGGCGCCGAGTCCCCTGCCCAGCGGGCTCTTTTTGGTCGTGTTCATAACGCTTTCCTGCGGTTTTAGTTCTTTTGCCTGGCTTCCACCCGCTCGAGCAACTCACGGGCCAGGTTGAGATAATTGACCGTACCTCTCGATTCGGCATCATAGAGTATGGCCGGCTGCCCGTAGCTGGGAGCCTCAGAGAGTTTCACATTGCGCTGGATGATCGTATTGAAGACCATCTGCTGGAAGTGACGGGTAACCTCCTCAACCACCTGGTTGGCAAGACGCAGCCTGGAGTCATACATGGTAAGCAGAAATCCTTCAATCTCCAGGGCAGGATTGAGATTGGTCTGGATTATCTTGATGGTGTTCAGCAGCTTACCCAACCCCTCAAGAGCAAAATATTCGCACTGTACGGGTATGATCACAGAGTCAGCAGCAGTGAGCGCATTGACGGTCAGCAGGCCAAGTGACGGAGAACAGTCAATCAGGATATAATCATAATCCGATACAACCGGGGCAATCACCTTCTTGAGGGTTTTTTCCCTCTCAGGCCTCTCAAGCATCTCTATCTCAGCTCCTACCAGGTCAATGTTCGAAGGGATTACCGAGAGATTCTCAATACCGCACTGAAGGACAGCCTGTCTCGGATTGATGCCGTCAATCAGGCAGTCATAGATGGTTGTCTTCACCTGCTTCAGGTCTATCCCAACCCCTGATGTGGCATTAGCCTGGGGGTCTGCATCAACAATAAGTACCCTCTTTTCAAGCGCCGCCAGACTCGCGGCCAGGTTGATTGCAGTGGTCGTCTTTCCTACTCCTCCCTTCTGATTTGCCAGTGCTATAATCCTTGACATATGATCCCTTTTTTCCTTAAATTAATGAGCTTCAAATTTACAATTAATGCCATTGCCCGAAAGAGAGCCCCGGATGTTATTGTAAACAATTTTACCGGGGTTATTAACACGTTTTCAACAATGAAACAGAGGCTGTGAGCCGGGCTAGTTGCGGGTTAGCGGCGAGACGGTTATCTCGTACAGACGGGGCCAGTATTTGCCTGTGACAAAGAGACGCCTCCCCTCAGGATCCCAGGCGATACCATTCAGCACATCGGTCTCGGGAGTCCTCTCTTCACGCGGAAGGAGGTTGCCGAGTTCGACATATCCAAGGACCTTTCCGGTGGCAGGGTCAATACGCGCAATCCTGTCAGTCTGCCATATGTTTGCCCAGAGCTCACCGTCAATCATCTCGAGCTCGTTCAGGTTGTCAACAAGTCCCTTGTTGTCCCATACGTCAACTGATGACAGTACGTTGAAGTCAGCATCGAGGAACCATATTACGTTTGTTCCGTCACTCATGACCAGGCTGTCGCCTGAGGTGGTCAGACCCCATCCCTGTGTCTGATAATAGATCCTGTTAATCTGTTTCAGGCTCTCTTTTTCATAGACAAAGCCCACCTTGCTTGTCCATGTAAGCTGGTAAATACGGTCACCCAGCAGTGCCACCCCTTCGCCGAAGAGGGACCCGTCAAGGTTTACCTGGCTAACCACCTTGCCTGTCGCGGGCTCCACCTTTCTTAGCGACGACTCACCCTGCTGGCCGGTCCCCTCATAGAAGAAGCCGTTTTCATAAACAAGTCCCTGTGTGTATGCCCTCCTGTCATGCGGGTAGCTCTTCACAACACGATATCTGTAGGTAACCGGAATGATGTCAGAAAGAAGGTTGACGAATAGGGTGACCGTCTGTGGCTTAGATACGGGGGAGAATGCAACCGCTCTTATTGATATCCTTCCCGGGTCTCCGTTCATTGTCAGTTCAGTTGAAGCCGGAAGTGTGGTAAAGGTTCCGGCAAGCCTGCTGCCAACCCATAGCTGTACTGAGTCAACCGCCACCTGTCCTGCCGCGTGTGCCACTGAAAAGACAACGGTGCCGGTACAGCTGAATGATGCATTGTCAGCAGGAGCCAGCACCTCAATGAGTCTCTTTGCAGGTCTCGGATCGGCATCAGCAGCGGCCTGACTGTCACTGCCGCCCGGAGCCTTACGGCTTCCTGATGAGCCTGAGCATGAGATGATGGCCACAAGCGCGAAGCTCAGCAGCAGGGGATAAACTGCACATCTCTTCATGTGTCTGTTTTTTATTTTTTGCCAAACAGGTTGAAACGGCGCCTCTTGATCTCACGCATTGCCTGTTCTTCCCTGTCAGACCAGGGATCAATCATATTGAGAACCTCACCCCACCCGGGGAATCCTCCGACATTCTTGTCATCAATGAAGATATCTACATTTATCTTCCGGGGAGTGCCGTCAGTCCACTGCTCCTCCGGGTAGTTCCTGTTGATGGCATAGAACTCTATTCCGTTCTGACGGCAGTAATCAACAGCTTCCTGGAGCTCCCTTCCTTCGCGAAAGGTCCACATTATCAGCAGGGCACCCCTCTTCTGCAGTTCCTTGAGGGTGATGAATGCAAACAGCTTCTCCTTCCCTATCGCCGGATACTCATGATCAACGATGGTTCCGTCAAAGTCTACGGCTATCTTGATATTTGTCAGATCTCTCATAATCCGGTAGCAAAAATAAACAAATAATAGTTGTAAGGATTATTGTAATTTAGCAATGCCTCAAAAAGTGATATGACAAGACATATACCCAATACTATTACCCTCCTTAACCTGGTGTGTGGTTTTGCTGCAACCATTTATGCTGTAAAAGGTTATAATGATTATGCATCATTCTGCATAATGGCAGGGATGGTATTTGACTTTTCTGACGGATTTGCGGCCAGGTTACTGAAGGCTTACTCTGACATCGGGAAAGACCTCGACAGCCTTGCTGATGTTGTCACCTTCGGGATAGCTCCGGGTGCGATTGTAATGAGCATGCTGACAAAGGCAGGGCTTGACTTGTTACCGGCGTTTGCCGCAGCTGCCCTTATACCTGCCGCCTCGGCCCTCAGGCTGGCAAAATTCAATAATGACACCCGCCAGGCGGTCACCTTCAGGGGCCTGGCTACCCCTGCCAGCGCTTTCACTGTGGTATCAGTTGCCCTGGCTGCATCCCTTACTGACAGCCGGATCTATGATACTATGGCCGGATCACCGCTCTTTGTGATTCTCCTTACCCTCTTCCTGGCGGTAATGATGCTGGTGAATGTGCCGATGTTTTCACTGAAGCTGACCAGTACCCGGTGGAAGGGAAACGAAGAACGTTATCTTTTTGCATCGGTAAGCCTTCTTCTGCTGGTTATATTCAGGGTGGCCGCACTGCCGATGATAATGGCTGCATATATCCTGATCTCACTGCTCTTCCCTCTGGCCACGGGAAGGCGGACAGGAACAGGATCCGCATAGCTGTCACATCGGCTCACCCGGCAGGCGGGCAGGCACCGGAACCGCGAAGCTGTAAACTCAATCTGCAGGCGGGCAGGCACCGGAACCCCGCAGACGCTTCATAACCTCATCCTGCAGCCGGATTGATTCTTCATGGATGATTCTTATCACCCGTCCCACAAACTCACTGTCAAGTCCTTCGCTGACGCCGTGCTGTGTACGTGACTCGAGTATTTCAAGCCATCGTTCAAGCTGGAAGACGGTTACACCATTGCGGCACTTGAACTCTCCCATCTCTTCTGATATCCGCATCCTGGCAGCGATCAGCCCAATCAGCTGGTGGTCAATCGAATCTATCCTGTTACGCAGTTCCTCAAGGTGATTGATGAACCTGATGTCTCCCGAGCTGGAAGTGCGGAACTGCAGTTCACTCATCATCCTGCCGAAGGTTTCAGGGTCAAGTTGTTGTTCCCTGTCGCTCAGCGCGTGTGAGGGGTCATGGTGTACCTCAATCATCAGGCCGGCCATATTCATGTCAAGGGCTTTCTGGGCTGCTTC
>SBFZ01000042.1 GCA_006227095.1 Bacteroidota bacterium
TGTACGGTCCCTGTTTCGGCGATGCCAACTGGCTGATGTTCGACTATAACAGGGGATATGCCCCTGACATTGAAGCTTCAGGAATAATGGATCTTTTCAGACTCCCAAAATTTGCCTACTGGTTTTACCGGAGCCAGGCTGACGAAGGACCCGTCTGCTTCATAGCACATCATAACCTTCCTTCATCGGGAAATACCGTCAGGGTCTTCAGCAATGCTGACACCATCATGCTCTTCCGGAATGACACCCTCATTGCGGTGCAGGGGCCAGACAGGGATACATCCTCCGCTAACCTGCGGCATCCGCCATTCACCTTCACCCTGCCAGGATACCAGGCAGGAACCCTCAGGGCATCAGCAATACGCAGGGGAACAGAAGTGGCATCCCATTCAGTTGCCACCGCCGGGAGACCGGTGGCAATCCGTCTCACGGCAGATTTCAGCAACAAACCCCTTCAGGGTGACGGCGCCGATGTGGTTTTTGTCTATGCCACCCTTATTGACTCAGCAGGGAACACGGTCCATACCGCCGACTCTCCCGTGGAATTCACAGTCAGGGGAAATGCCGAACTGACAGGAGATAACCCGGCCAGGGCGGAGGCAGGTATCGCATCCATACTGCTGAGATCAGGGAATCCCGGGAAAATCATGATCAGAGCCTCATCACCAGGACTGTCAGTGGCAGAGCTGATGACAGAGTCAAGATGACACGGGTCGTTCAGAACCGGAAGTAGATGAAGGGCTGCACAATCTGCGTTCAAAACTTTCAACAGCTGAAGGATTTCACAGGGCAGGCTCAGAATCTGAAGTAGATGAAGGGCTGCACCACGTCGGTTCCCACCCTGTGCAGCAACAGTGCAACGGCAAGGGTAACTGCCAGCTGGGCAATAACCGGCATCCTTATGAACAGCCCCCTGTATGACTCCTTGACGGTCACGGGAAGGAAATGCAGAATATATCCTGACACTATAAGAACCACTATCGGCAGGTATGCCATCATGACAACGGAATAGTTTCCGGGGTTGAATGATGAGAATATCTGGTTCAGCATTACTCCTGCCTGTTCCATTGTCCCGGCCCTGAAAAAGATCCATGCGAAGCTGACGAAATTAAATGTCAGAATGATGCCTGCAACATGTGCAATCCGCCTTTTCCTTGTCACTCCCCTGAAGAGATAATGCCAGATCTTTTCCATTATCAGTGCCACCCCGTGCAGTCCGCCCCATATTACAAACCGGGCTGCAGCACCGTGCCAGAGACCGCCAAGAAGCATTGTTACCATCAGGTTTATTCCTGTTCGCAGACTCCCTTTCCTGTTTCCCCCGAGAGGTATGTACAGGTAGTCTTTCAGCCATCTTGAGAGGGAGATATGCCATCGCTTCCAGAAGTCACTTATGTTTGCGGCCTTGTACGGAGAATTGAAGTTAAGCGGCAGCCTGAATCCCATCAGCATGGCCACGCCGATGGCGATATCAGTGTACCCTGAAAAATCACAGTAAATCTGCAGGCCGTAGCCATACACAGCCATCAGGTTCTCAAATCCCGAATAGATTGCCGGAGCATCAAAGACCCGGTCAATGAATCCTGAGGAGATGAAGTCAGATATGAGCATCTTCTTTATAAGCCCCTGCAGTATCAGGAACAACCCGTATCCGAACTCATTCCGGCTGATGGTGTATTCGCCCTTCATCTGGGGGATGAACTCTGATGCCCTTACTATAGGACCGGCTACAAGCTGGGGAAAGAAGGTGAGATAGAAGGCGAAGTCGACTATGTTCCGCTCGGCTGCCATCCTCCCGCGGTAAACATCGATACTGTAGCTGAGTGCCTGGAAGGTAAAGAATGATATACCAACCGGAAGTATTATGTTGGTGACATTGAAGTTTGTTCCGAAGAGGCTGTTTGACCAGGCAGAGAATATGTCACGGGCAACGAGTGACGTATTGAAGACTGAATTGATAACATCAGTAAAGAAGGCTGCATACTTGAAATATGAGAGAAAGCCAAGCAGCAATACGATATTGGCTGTCAGCCAGAACCTGCGGCCGGTCCTGCTTTCAGCCCTGCCGGTCATGAGTGCAGTGAACCAGGTGACAAGGGTTGTGAGGAGCAGCAGTATAATGAATAGCCCCCCTGCCCGATAATAAAAATAGAGGCTGACAAGGAGCAGCCATGTATGGCACATGGCCCTGCGCCTGTGCACCAGGGCAAACCCGGCCATAACCACCAGGAAGAAGATCCAGAATCCGGGCGTTGTGAAGATAAATGTCTGATCGGGGTGATATTTGAGGACCGAGGAGAACCATGTGATCACCTTACCTGCAATGAAGCTGAGGGTGCTCCCTGTAGGCTCCTCCTCACTTTCTGATTCTGCCAATGCTCCGGAGCCCTCTGAGTCTGAGGCGGTGACGTCAGCGGTATCTGCTCCGGCCCCGGTGCCGGAGTCATCCCCGGCCCGCAGACCTCCTGACGGCGTCACACTGCCATCATCAGTCATCTCAGTACCGGCAGGCCTCATCGTCTGGCGTACAGACAGAAGGTCAGAATAGATCCTGGCCGCAATGGTATCGGTTCCGGCATTTGAAAGGTGAGTCAGGTCTTTTGATGCGAGGGCCGGCAGGTGATTATACCAGTTCATGATCGATCCCGGGCCGCCCATTGACTCCCATGCATCCCAGAAGAGCACTCCGCTTCTGGCTGCAGCTTTCATCTGTGCATCACGTATGGCCCTGATATTGGCAAACCTCCGGATAGTGTCATTGTCGCGCAGTGCCATGTCAGTAACACTGACAAGCACCAGCGGAACTCCGCCTGAGGCCTGCCTGAGGTAGCTGATCTGCTTGACAAGTCCCTCTTCATAGTAATGATATTCACTGCGGACGTTTCTTACAACATTGAGCCCGAAGTGAAGGAAGATCATATCTGGCTCCAGGCCGGAGAATATCCCTTCAAAACCCTGGTAATCAGTCATGACAAATTCCAGGCCGGCACTGCCGCGAACCGGAATGTTATCAACGATCACCCCCGTTTTGCTTTCGAGACTCAGGGCATATACATCAGGCGAATTGCGCCCTGTAAACTCAACGGTAATATCGGATACTGAAGGGAGAGGCACTGAATACTCCATGGGTCCCTCTCCCATCTGGAGCATTGCAAAGTCAACAAGAGAGTTGCCCGATCTTATGGCCACGAGCACAGTATCATGGTTATTGCCGTAGAATATCCTCAGGTTTTCATATACTGACACTGCATCATCTGCGCCGGGAACGGGGCTGATCTTCACTGTAGCAAAAGATCGTGTGGTGAGACTGTCTCCCGGCGGGGTAAACCGGCAGAGGGCAAGCATCGGACCAAGCCTGTTGTGAGGAAGAATACCGTTCCTGTAGTCGAGGAGGGTATATCTCTTCCAGTTTGCTGATGAACGAACCACCCATGACCGGGTGTACATCACAGGCATTACCGGTGATATCATCCCGGGTCCGGTACCCCCTGCCTCCTTCCTCAGCTCCTGTCTGAGCAATGAGGTAACACGATCACCCTCAACCTGAGAATCTCCGTAATATAGTATTCTTACCTGTCGCCCCAGACCGGCCGAATCACGGATAGCACCACCCGGCCGGACCGCAGCCGGGGAGACGGGGTCATTGTGGCCGGGCATGACTGAGGCTGAACCAGCCCTGGCATCATTCGCCACGGAAGAAGAATCATCATGAGCCTGTCCTGAAACAAAATCCGATTCGCTATGGGAGGAGACGGTCACCACCCCGGCAGTGTCATGAATGACACCCTGCTCTGCAGGCAGAACATGCCCTTCAGGCCTGCGGCTAACGGTAAGCAGGCTTAGAATGAGGAGTGTCAGAACGACAGTAAGCAGAAATGCGAGGATTCTGCCGGGACGCATATTATTCTTTTAATCAGCTTTTTTTCCTGATCCGGAGCTTCTGTCCAACCTGTATCCTTGAAGCATCGGAAATATTATTAAGTCTCAGTATATCAGTGGCTGAAACACCTTCAAACTTTTTGGCTATATCCCAGACGGTGTCACCGTACCTGACAGTATAGAGTTCAAACTCACCATCCTGGACTGATGCTGCTGATGCCTGCGGGGCAGATGTGACCGAAGATGACGATGCCACCGTTTTGCCCTCAAGCCTCTGCTTCTCTGCAAAGCTCATCGTATTGACCTTGCTGTACCGTTCAGCTTTTGACGGATCAACATAAATTGAGAGTTTCTGCCCCACCCTGATAGTGTTCCTGTATATGTTGTTCCAGTATCTGAGATCAGAGAGTCCCACATCATACCATTCCGATATGAACCCGAGGTTGTCTCCATCCTTGACCGTATAAATCAGTTTGGTCTTGCCGTTGACGTCAGGGGGTGTATAGACCGACTGCTGCGGCAGGGTTGTCTGGTTGACCCTTGTAAGGTACTGGTCTTTCCTGTATCCGGTAATGGTATCAGTCATTGAAATGAAGTCACCAAGCCTGTCAAGGGGCAGTGTTACGCTGCTTGGCCTGCTCCGGCCCGGAACCAGTCCGGTACGGTACTGCGGGTTCATTGCCCTGAGCTCATCAAGGGAGAGGTCAAGTACAGCAGCAATCTGTTCAAGGTGCACATCAGTTGATACCATGACAGTATCAACAGCGAGGGGGAGATTGATCTGCAGCGGGGCAATATTATGTTCACGGTAATAATTCATGGCATAGGTGGCAGCCACAAAAGCCGGTATATAACCTCTTGTTTCACGCGGCAGACGGTAATATATCTCCCAGTAATCCTTGCGGTTGCCGGAGCGGCGTATTGCCTTGTTCACATTGCCCGGACCACAGTTGTATGCTGCAATGACCAGTATCCAGTCATTGTATATTCCGTAGAGATCCTTCAGGTACCTTGCCGCAGCATGGGTGGCCTTGACAGGGTCACGCCGCTCATCCACCACAGAGTTGATGGTAAGACCGTACATCCTGCCGGTACTGTACATGAACTGCCACAGACCGGTGGCACCGACACGGCTGACTGCGTTGGGATTGAGAGCCGATTCAATCACGGCCATATACTTGAGCTCCACCGGGAGACCGTAATAATCAAAGATGTCTTCAATCATGGGGAAGTAAAAGTCCTGAAGACCCAGCATGACCCTGAACCTGTCCACCTTCCGCTCTGTATAAACATGGATATGATTCCTGATGATATTGTTGTAGGGAAGAATGATCACCGAATTGATGCGGCTGATACGGTCCTTGTATATCGAATCACTGAACTCGGAAATAACAGAATCTGCGGCAGAGATATCAATGCCAGCCACGGACATCCGTATGAACCAGTTGTTCAGGAGGCTGTCAAGATCATGCTCAATAATCTCTGTTGACTCATCATTCCTTATGATGATCGTATCATTGACCGGGTATGCGGGAAGCGCTGCGAATGCAAGCAGCAGCGGAAGGATAAGTATTCTGGGATTTAG
>SBFZ01000423.1 GCA_006227095.1 Bacteroidota bacterium
TCGACATTGGTCTTCATTACCTCGTATTGGGCATTTGTCTGGTCATAAAGCTGCTCCGTGACACTTCCCAGTTTGAACAGGGTATCAATCCTCGCCAGGTCCTTCTCAAGGTTTGCAAGCTGAATCTTGTTGGCATAATACTGGGTACGGTCCATCAGGAAGAGATTCTGCCCCTTCTGTACGCGGTCACCAACCTCCACGTAGATTTTATCAACTCTTCCGGGGGTTGAGGGAGCCAGGTTAACCTCTTCGTATGCGAGTATTGTTGAGGTATAGTCAATTGTGCGTGCAATTGTGGTCTTGCTGACAGGCATTACCTTTACAGGTATTGCTGCAACCGAATCGGCAACTCCGGCAGCAGCGCCGGCCTGCTGTTTCTCCTTCGGGGCACATGATGCAAGCAGAATGCCTCCGGTGAGGATCAGTGAAAAAATAGTGCGGTTCATTTTATTCTGTTTTATTGTTGTTTTCTTTTAAAGTTTATTCATCAGCTTGTCAAAGGCAACCTTGGTCTGAAGCAGGTTCATCAGTGCCTGGATATAGTTGTTCTGTGCTGTCAGGTAATTGTTGTTGGCCTGGGTCAGGTCAAGGCTGGAAGCCATACCCTGGTTGTACTTGTTTTCAAAACTCTTCATTACACGGCCTGCAATCTCAATGTTTGCCCTCTGGCTCTTGTACTGCTCATTTGCACTAATGAGGTTGTACCTCAGCTGCCTCTCCTGCATCAGGAGCTGCTCTGAGACCATTGATTTTGTATTGAGACTCTTCTCAAGGTTTATTTTAGCCTTGCTGATTTTGGCACTCCTGAGACCGGATGCAAAAATGGGTATCTGAAGCTGAACAGCAACAGCCGAGGAAGGGAAATATTGCATATGCATCAGCTCATCACCCATCCCGTTCCTGCTGTAGTAGATTGATCCCACGAGGTTGGGCAGAGTGCTTGCCCTGGCTCCCTTGAGGGCCAGTTCAGACATTGCAAGCTGACTCTCAATGAGCTGAAAATTGATATTATCCTCAAGCCTGAACTCATCTGCCAGGAGAGCATCAACATCTATGGAAGCGGTAATGTCATCAATGTTGTCAGTGAGGTTGATCTCAGTACTGGCAGGAACACCGAGAAGAAACCTTAACATATTATAGTTAACCTCCACGGAACGCAGCATTGAAGACTTTGAGTTTTCAAGCATGGTAGCGGTTGACTGCATCTGGTCGACGTCGGTTGCTTCTGCCATCCCGACGCTGTACATGGCTTTGGTTGAAGCCAGGATGATGTTGAGGTTCTCAAGGTTTGAATCTACCACCTTGATTGACTCCTTTAGCGTAAGGATAAGGTAATAGACATTCCTGATGTTTTCCTTTGTGTCAAGGGTTGTCTGCGCCAGTCCCTGCCTGGCGAGGGTGGCAGCCATCTTTGCTGTCTGTACGCCTACAAGCCACGGGGCATTGAAAACTACTGTGGAGGCTGAAACACCAATCCCGGCATCATATTCTGTTCCGAATTTGAAGGGAGTGGGTGTCCCCCCGAAATTGATGATCCTGGTCATGATTGCCAGGTTATAGCTCAGCGAGGCGTTACCATCAACAGACGGAAGACCCTGTGCAATAGCCTCCCATACCCCCTTCTCTGAGGCCAGCATCTCATACCTGGCTGATGCCACGCTCCGGTTGTGATCAAGCGCATATTCAACCGCCTGGTCAACTGAGAGCGTGAGAGACTGCGGACTATCCTGCGCACCAAGGCTGCTGACGGCCGCGGAGGCAAGAATCAAAACAATAGCAATAAATCTTCTTTCCATATGTTTATCTGTTTCTGTTCATTTATCAAAATCATATTTCATTTTCCATGGAATCAATCAGCTTAACTCCTTTCTCAGTGGAAATACCACGCATGAAATTCACCATGATGTTACGCATGATGTCTCTCTGCAGGAATATCTCCCGCGGAAACAGTTCCTCATCACCCGCCAGTGAAGATATCCCCTTGAAGGCTCTTCCGATGATCTCAACATCAATGCTTTCCCTGAAGATGCCCTGGCTGATTCCTTTCTCAAGTATCTTCTTTGCCGCTTCATGATCAGGATTCTCACACTTTTCCCTCAGCCGCTTCAGTACACCGCTGTGGTACTTTTTAAGATCAGATCCTATCAGGGGGCTCATGGTTGAGGCATGATCCCTGCCCATGCGGATTATGCAGAAGACAGCCGAAATTACGTCAGGGGAACTTTCAAGGATTTTTTCTATCATCTCCCTCTGCTTTATGATCATGGAATCCATCACCGCAAAGAGCAGAGTGTCCTTGTCAATGAACCTCTCGTAAATGCTCCTCTTTGATACCCCGAGGTGCGTGGCGATGGCATCCATTGTCACAGCCTTGATGCCGTAGACGCGGAACAGCTCGGCAGCACCGGCTATGATTCTTGCATCATATTCTTCCATCTGATTCATTATTCTTCCGGGAAATCGGCTGCAATATTCAGAAAACTTTTTGAGTTTTCATAGTTTTTTCTGATAAATAATTGTAAAATACCGATGAGTGGCGGGATATTGCCGGTGAATGGGGATGGGGATGGAAAAGGCAAGAGGCAAGAGGCATTAGGCAATAGTGTTGACAATATTTTTACTAACTACATGACTAGCTGTAATTTAGACTATAACCTGCTGCCTACTGGTTACTGCCTGACCCGACTGCTGACTGCCTACTGGTACTGCTGACTTCTACCTGTACAGGTAGACCGTTCCCCTGTACTCCCGCCCCTGGTATTCGACATCGTCATACCCCTCGGCCCGCAGGATAAAGAAGTACGCACCCGGGACTGCCCGCCGCTCCGAATTGCCTATACGGCCGTCCCAGCCCTGCCAGTTCTGAAGATCCTCTCCTCCGCCTTCGTAATGGTATACCCTGTTGCCGGTCCTGGTAAAGACCTGCAGGTTGAGGTAGCGGATCGACTTCTTGTCAGGAACGAAGAAATCATTGAGCCCGTCATCATTGGGAGTGAATACATTGGGAATCTGGAGCGCGGAAGGCAACACCGTGATCTTAACGGAGGCAGAGTCACGGCAGGTGAGTTCACTCTCAATTACCAGTGAGACGGTATATTCACCCGGCGTATAATATGTATGTATTCCCGGGTCAGGCATTGTTGAGACCGAATCATCACCGAATCTCCACAGGTATTTGGAGGCTCTTACGGAATTGTCATCAAAGGAGATTTCCAGCGGTGCCTCGCCCTCTTCGGGTTCAGCTGTAAATTCTGCCTTTACATGTATTGACTCATAGTCGAATGAAGAAGTCGTGGAACATCCGAAGCTGTCAGTGACTTCAAGATTATACCTTACATCCTCCAGTGGCGGTGAAAAAGTGATAGGGTCAATTTCCAGGTCAGGATAAGGGATGGCTGATGCCGGAGTCGAGGACCACAGGTGCCGGACTCCGTTGGGGAGTCTGCGGGAGGCGTTGGTCGACGGGTCATAATAGGTAAAGTGGTCAGCAGCAGCGGTCCCGTCGAGGGCTACGTAATCACACGTAAAATGCAGCAGTGCTGCCTGTGCCACCGGGTGATCGAGGTTTACCCAGGCATAGAGTTCAGTGCTGTATCCTCCCCCGTCGGAGATACTGACCCTGTATCCTCCCTCGGCAAGGCCTGTGACTGTTGATGTGACACCCGACTCGGTCCGGACTGGTATTGTGAATCCGCCTCCTGCTTCATTGTACCTGGTCCAGGTAAATGTAAACGGGGCTGTTCCTCCGGGACTTGATGCCGAAAGGGTTCCGGTGTCACCTGCCCCGGTGGTACAGAAGATAAACACAGGGTCTGTCCTGGGTGTGGCCGGATAGGTGGTATAACGGACGGTCCGGCTGCCCGGGGCTGTTATCTGCGCCTGCACTGCCAGTGGCAACATGATGATTATGAGGGCAAGGTATCTTGACACACCAGTTAAACGGATTAAGTCACTTTAATGATATGCAAACCTAATAAAAAATGCCGTTCTTTGGGGGATTAAAATTCTGCATTTTCATTCATGTTTCGCGACTATCTGAAAGAGCTTAACGAGGCACAGCGGGAAGCCGTTGTCAATACTGAAGGGCCGGCACTGGTCATTGCGGGGGCGGGGTCAGGAAAGACCAGGGTTCTCACCTACCGGATAGCCCATCTTCTGCAGCAGGGTGTACCGGCCCACCGCATTCTTGCCCTCACCTTCACCAACAAGGCAGCCGGGGAGATGAAGGAAAGGATCAACCGGATAGCAGGACCGGAAACAGCACGGTACCTGTGGATGGGTACCTTCCATTCGATCTTTGCGAAATTTCTCAGATATGACGGTCATCACCTGGGATACAAGAGCAATTTTACAATTTACGACACAGACAACACAAGAAGCCTGATACGGACAATCATCAGGGAGATGAACCTTGATGACTCGGTATATAAACCGGCCTCCATCGCAGGGCGAATATCACACGCAAAGAACAATCTCATAACTGCCGGGCAGTATGGCTCGGTGCCGCAGATAACCGAGTCTGACAAGGCGTCACGGATACCCGATACGGCAACCATCTACAGGCACTACGCGGCCAGGTGCTTCAAGGCCAATGCAATGGATTTTGATGACCTGCTGCTGAACATCAATATCCTCTTCCGTGATTTCCCGGCCGTGCTGGAGGAGTACCGGAACCGGTTCGACTATGTGCTTGTTGACGAGTACCAGGACACCAACTTCTCACAGTATATCATCGTTCACAAGCTGTCAGAGAAGCACCGGAACATCTGCGTGGTTGGTGATGATGCCCAGAGCATTTACTCATTTCGCGGAGCAAGGATAGAAAATATCCTCAATTTTCAGAATGACTACCCTGATTACCGGCTCTTCAAGCTGGAGCAGAACTACAGGTCAACACAGACCATCGTGAATGCAGCCAACAGCGTGATTGAAAAGAATGCGGGACAGATCAGGAAAACGGTCTTTTCGAAGAATGAGGAGGGTGAAAAAATCAGGGTCGTACAAACCACCATCGACAGTGAGGAAGGTATTCTGACTGCCTCGGACATTCTTGATACACGGATGCGCGAACGGCTTGACTGGAAGGATTTTGCCATCCTTTACCGCACCAATGCCCAGTCACGTATCTTCGAGGAGATGCTGCGAAAGCGGAACATCCCCTACAAGATCTACGGCGGGCAGTCATTCTATGAACGGAAGGAGATACGTGACCTGATAGCATACCTGAGGATGATTGTCAATCCTGATGACGAAGAGGCTCTCAGGCGAATCATAAATTACCCCCGCAGAGGCATTGGTGACACCACGGTTCAGAAGCTGATGGAACTGGCCAGGACACTCGATGTAAGTATCTGGTCAATAATAAGTTCACCTGAACTCAGCGAAAAGTACCTGGCTCCCGCCCTGCGGACCAAGATAAGTCACTTCACCAGCCTCCTGCTGCCGGT
>SBFZ01000078.1 GCA_006227095.1 Bacteroidota bacterium
TAATTAGGAGATAATCCGGGTAAAATATAAGTTTGTCAATATGTAACTGTCTATTCAAAATCTTAAACATGAGAAAGTCGTTTTTAATGTTTTTTTCTGTGTTTTACTGTTGCCTGGGCGTGACGGTAAATGCACAGGAAAAGGTATCCGAAACCCTCATCAGGGATGGTGTAAAGCTTTATGATGAAGGCAAATACGATGATGCCATCAGCCTTTTCAGGCAGGTAGATGAGAATGATTCAAATTATGTCTGGATGCTGACAGAGCTCAGCCTCACATTCCTGCAGACCCAGAACTATGACAGCGCCATCTGGTATGCTGAGAAGGGATTGCAGTTTCCTTCACCCCAGCGTCAGAATCTGATGAGGAACATGGGTACTGCCTGGCTGGCTGCCGGTAATACTGCAAAATCACTGGAGGTTTATAATGAGGCCATAAGCCTGTATCCCTGGTCATACCTGCTTCACTTCAACCAGGGAATGACATACATGGAAATGAAAGATTACCGGTCTGCAATGACCAGCCTTCAGGAGGCAATCCGATGTAACCCTTTCCATGCCTCAAGCCACATGAGGCTGGGGATGCTGATGGCGAGGCAGGAACAATACACACGTGCCCTGTTGTCACTGGAGACCTTCCTGGCACTGGAGCCCCGGAGTGAGCGGAGCAATGTGATACTGGTCTTTATTGAGAACCTCTCTTCAGGTCACCTTGACACAACCTATGGTGATTTCATTGAACCATTTGCTGACAATGCTCTCTTTGAAGAGCTTGACGGCCTTATAAAGTCACGGATAGCACTCAATGACAAATACAAACCGGCTATAAAATTCAATGCCAGCCTGGTAAAACAGACCACCCTCCTGATGGAGATGCTTCCCACGGAGGATGATCCCGGTGATTTCTGGTCTGAAACCTATCTGCCGCTGTTCAGGGCAATAAAGCAGGGCGGTTATGTTGAACCGTTTCTCTACACAATCCTCAGTTCAACAGGGAAGGATGATGTAAGCAAATGGATGGATAAAAACAAAAAGGCTCTGGAAGCTTTTTACCAGACCGGGAAATACCTGAATAACATCAGAACCACCCGGATGGTAAATGTTGACGGGAAGGAAATGGCCCTGGCCACCTCTTATGACGATGACGGAAACCTCACTTCACTTGGCAACAGTGACTCCTCGGGAAAGGAGCAGGGATTCTGGCAATATTTTCACCGCAACGGCGAACTCAAGGCTGAGGGGCACCTTATCAACGGCGAGAAGGACGGGAAGTGGAGATACTTTACCTCTGACGGACTCCTCGAATCAGTTGAAAACTATTCCGGCGGCGTGCTCAATGGTGAATACATCAGCTACCATCCGACCGGCAGGCTGAATGCTGTCGGAACCTTCGTAAACGGACAGGTTGAGGGAAAGGTCACATGGCACAACATCTTCGGTATACCAACACGGACACTGATATACAAAAGGGATACCCTTGACGGCGAGGCAAGGACATTCTACAGCTCCTCACAGCCCATGGAAGTATACACAAATGACAAAAACCAGATAAGCGGAAAGCATGTCACCATGTATGCCTCCGGCCAGGAAGGGATTGTAGCCTATTACAATTCAGGATCGCCTGACGGTGAGTACCTCGAATACCATCCCAATGGCAGGTTAAGTGTCAGGGGAACCTACACCAGCGGGAAGGAGCAGGGAGAATGGACTTACTGGTATTCCAACGGCAGAAAGAAGCTTGTCAGGACCTACAGCGATGGCGTAATAACAGGCCTGGCAAAGAGCTGGCACATGAACGGAGTTCCTGAATCAGAGACAAACTACAACAGCGAAGGGAAGCAGGACGGGCTCACAACCACATGGGATCACCTTGGGAGAAAGGTGCTGGATGAGGTGTACCGCGACGGCATGATTGTCAGGATGACCAGCGGCTTCGGCACTCCGGAGAATCTTTCGGTATATGGCAGTGAAGATGGCACCTTCACCTACAGGGTTATTGCACCTGATGGCTGCCTGAGATCTGAAGGGTCTTATGAAAGGGGAATTATGTCCGGCGAGATCAGGGTCTATTACAATAACGGAAACCTGAAACAGAAATTCAGCCTTAAAAACGGCGAATATGACGGGGAAGCAGTCACTTACCACCCCAACGGCAAAACAGAATCAGTAAGCCGGTACAGTGACGGACAGCTTGAGGGAAAATACATTGAATACGGAGCCGGCGGTACTGTCATTAAAACAGGCTCCTACCTCGGAAACAACATGAATAATTACTGGAATTTCCACACAGCCGATGGAAGTATCGAGAACTCTGCATACTACGTCAACGGCCTCCTTAACGGATGGCATACAAATTACTCGGTGGACGGCAAAATAAAAAGCCGGGACAGGTTTATTGACGGCCGGATTGTCATGGAAGTACAGTATGACCCTGAAGGCAATCCTGTAAATGAGGTTGACTTCCTCGAAACAACGGCATACCAGATAAAAAGCATGCCTGATATAGTGACAGGAGAAGCCGTCATGAAGGGTGGTTTGAATGACGGGCCAATGACATGGTACCATCCAGGAGGCAAGGTATCAACAAGGATGACTTTCCTGGCTGACAACCGCAATGGTGAGTATATCCAGTTTTATCCTGACGGGAAACCGATGGTAAAGGGGCGGTTTGAAAACGGGAACAGGGAAGGACTCTGGACCTCATGGAATGAGGATGGTAACATTGATTCAGAGGAGTATTACTTCAACAATATGATGGATTCGGTTCATACATATTTTTATGATGATGGCAGCATCAGAATGACCGAAACATACTTCAATGACAGGCTTGAAGGAGCCTGCAACCAGTATGCCCCCGGGGGTGAACTGATGGTAAGGCTTATTTACAGCGGAAATGAACTTACGGGCTACCAGTACATGAAGGGAGGAAAACTGACTGACCTGATCCCCATAACCAGGGGAGACCAGCCTGTGGTTGCATGGTATGACAACGGAAAGAAGAGTTATGAACAGCAGTTCAGGGATTTCGTCGCCGAGGGAGAACAGGTCAAGTATTATCCCGATGGCAAGGTTATGCATCGCCGCCAGTTCAGCAACGGCATGCTGAACGGCAAATGCGAGAAATACTATCCTGACGGATCACCTGAAAACATTTACTATTGCAGAAACGGACTCTACGAAGGTGAGTATGTAAAGTATCACAGGTCAGGAAAAGTCAGGGAAAGGGTTCAGTTCCTGCATGACCAGAGGCACGGGGACAGGTATCTGTTCGATGAGGAGGGGAAACCGCTTCCTGGTGAAAAGTACTGGAGCGGCAGTTTTATCGGTTTTATCGAATAGTATGCTCAGGATGTTCTTTTTGCTGGCAGCTGCGCTGCTCAGTATCACGATTCTTTATCCCCAGAAGGGAGAGTTGCAGGCTGACCGCTCTGTCATAATGCAGGATTACAATGCTGTTATCAGAAGCCTGGAGATTGATTATGAATTTGATATCATCAAAGACAGTCTGAGGGTTAAACAACATTTCAGCAAGGAGACTGAAATGCTGACCGATTTTACCAGGATCTTTGCCGGTGATCAGATTTTCTTTGACTCATTCTCTGCTGTTGAGGGGCTGGAGGCATTCACCATGGTGCCGGTTAACAGGGGCTTTGAAAAAATACCTGTTACAGTGTTCAATGAATCCAATGATCCGGGTGGTGGTATATTCTACGATGATTCGAAAAGCATGAGTTTCGTATATCCCTCACTCAGCAAGGGAGCCCGTACAGAACTTCACTATACCCTGTTGCATCAGAATCCCCGTTTCCTCAACAAGATATCCTTCCAGTCCTACCTCCCGGTTCTCAACGGCAGGTTTACAGTGAAAGTCCACAGGAATATCAAGCCGGTATTCCGTTTCTTCAACTGTGAAGAGGGATTTCTCAGGTATTCCACCTGGGTCAAGGGGCAATATGTTTACCATGTCTGGGAAACACATGATGTTCTCCCTTACAAATATCTTGACAGTGATAACTACAGTATCCTTTATTACAGTCCTCACCTCTCCGTCTCTGTTGAGGAGGTAAGGCTGAGGGATACCACCATCAGGTACTACTCTGACGTTGAAGATCTTTACAGGTTCTACCACAGTCTCCTTCCGTCGGATGAGGGTGCATCCTCTCCCGGACTTGAAGAGCTGACAGGAAGCATTACTGACGGGCTTGAGCCTCGCGGCAGGGCCAAAGCCATCTACTACTGGGTGCAGGATAACATAAAGTATGTTGCCTACTCAGAGGGATACAACGGTTTTGTGCCCGCGACGGCAGAGGAGGTTTTTGCCAGGCGGTTCGGTGATTGCAAGGGGAAGAGTTCCCTGATAAAAAAGATGATGGAAATTGCGGGGCTGAAGGCATTCTATGCATGGGTGGGAACCCGCGAGCTGCCATATACCTACAGTGAGCTTCCGCTTCCCTCGACAGATAACCATATGGTTGTTGCCTATAGGGAGAACGATTCGGTTTTCATCCTCGATGGTACTTTCCGTTTCATTGATTTTGGAATGTACCCGTTCCATATCCAGGGAAAGGAGGTGCTTGTGGGAGTTGATAGTGATAACTACTTCATTTTCAATGTGCCGGTATCAGGTCCGGATGAAAGTATCGTTTATGATTCAGTCAATATTCAGCTTGCCGGTGATCGTATAACCGGGGAAGGTCTCCGTTCCCACAGCGGCTTCAACAGGTATGAGCTGGCCCATGCAATGGAGGGTGTCAAGCCGGCTGACTACAACAGGCGCCTCACTGCTCTGTTCACCAAGGGAAACAATAAATTCAGCGTAGATACATGCACCTTTCACACCCTTCATGAACACGAAAAACCGGCGGTGGTGTCCTACAGCTTCAATATCGCAGATTATGCCAGGCGTGTCAATAATGATATATTCATCAACCTTAACCTTGACAGGTCATTCTCTGACAGCAAGATAGACACTACCATCAGGTACGCCCCGGTAGTGAATGATTTTCAGTATTCCGAAGTACAGATTACCCGTTTTATGATCCCGGAAGGTTATGATATAAGTTACATTCCTGAAGATGATCTGATTGAAAACGACATTATCACTGCCTCCTTCAGGTATAACAGGGAAGGCCGGTATATTACCCTTGAAAAGAAATTACAGTACAGGTTCCTGCTTCTCCAGAGTGACCGGATAAAATTATGGAATCAGACAATAGATCGCCTGAATGCCAGTTACAGGCTTTCGGTAGCCATGCACAAATCAGACAATCAAACAGATAAGAAATAATGAAGAGAATTCTTTCAGCCATAACCCTGATAATGCTTACGATGGCCGGCGTGATGACCGCCCAGGATCGTGATAAAAAGATCATGTGGGAGGAAAAGCCTGATTATATCTCCATAGAGACAGGTCATGAA
>SBFZ01000134.1 GCA_006227095.1 Bacteroidota bacterium
CCCTCCTGTGAGAACTGCCTCACGTTGATCTCATAAAGGACCATATTGCGGGTCCAGTCGGCGTGAACAACCGAAGTCTTCAGCGGCTCAATGACTGCCGACGGTTTGGGGCGGCAGGCAACGGCCAGCACGGCTGCTCCGGCGAACAGAATTACGATCTTAATAATGTGCTCTTTCATCATGGTCAGGTTATTTTAGTTCAATTATCATTGCTGTTTTAGGGGCTATGGTAAATGAGCCAAGGTCTTCAATCTTCCGGCCTGAGATGATATCAGTTCCTTCTTTAAACCCCTCAATTGACTCGGCATAATTTTCACCATGGATGGTCCGGCTCTCCTTTTCGTTGTTGTTCAGGACCACCATCACGCTCTCGTCGTTGCTGTAGCGGAAATAGACATAGATGCCGTCAGCAGGTATATAATGCTTTAGTTTCCCGGTATGGATAACATCCTTCGTTTTTCTCCAGTTCAGGATTAACCTTGTATAGTCAAGGGCATCCTTCTCGGGATCAGTGAGACCGGTGCCGGTGAAGACGCTCTTCCCGTCTCCGGGCCATCCGCCGGGGAAGTCATCTCTCAGCCGGCCGTCACCCTTGCTCTTGTCTCCTTCCATTATTATCTCCGTTCCGTAATAGAGCTGCGGAATACCTCTTGTAGTCATTATGAATGCCAGTCCCATCTTATAGATATCCAGGCTGCTCCCGGTCTGGGTAAAGAACCTGGTCATGTCATGGTTGTCAAGGAAGATGACATTCCTGAATGGCTCAGGATAGAGGAAGTCCTGTGAAAGGAGATTATAAAGCCTTGACATGGCGTCTGTCGGGTTCAGCTTGCCTTCGAAGGCCCGGTGTGTGGCAAAACAGAGGGGAAGGTCAGTCAGTGATGGCAGGTTGGATCTGTATCCGTCAGGATTTACCTTGTTCAGAGCCCAGTAAGAGGCATGTGACGGATCATCATACCACACCTCCCCGACAATAAAGAATCCGGGGAACTCCTCCTCAACCCGTTTTGCCCATCTTGCCATCATGTCAGGCTGTGGATAGGGGTAGGTATCCATCCTTATGCCGTCGAGGTCGCTGAAGGCGATCCACCAGAGGCTTGTCTGGATGAGGTAAGTCTCCACAAGCGGATTACTCTGATTGAGATCAGGCATGGTGATGTCAAACCAGCCCTTTTCCATAAGCATTTTATCCTTTTCGGAAGCGTAAGGATCCATATAGGTTGAGGCACGGTAATTGGTCCGGGTAAACTCATCAAACTGGTGTATCCAGTCGTTGGACGGAAGATCCTTCATCCACCAGTGAAATGAGCCGATATGGTTGAATATCATGTCCATGACCACCTTCATGCCTCTTTTATGAGCCTCCGCAACCAGGTTTCTGAACTCTTCATTTGAGCCATAGCGGGGGTCGGATTTGTAGAAGTCAGTGGTTGAATATCCGTGGTATGATGAGTGATGCTGGTTGTTTTCAAGGAACGGGTTGAGCCAGATACCGGTTACTCCCAGGGAATGGAGATAATCGAGGTTATCAGTAATCCCTTTCAGGTCACCACCATGCCTGCCTCCGGGATTGGCCCTGTTAAGCTGTTCAGTCATCCCTTCAACGTTGTCATTGGAGGTGCTGCCGTTGGCGAACCGGTCAGGCATCAGCAGGTAGATCACATCGGAGGAGTTGAATCCTCTTGCGGGACCACCCGGCCTCTCAAACAGCTGATATTCATGGGTGATCTTTTGTTTTCCCCTTGTGAATGTCAGCGTTGCAGTCCCGGGTAACGCCTTCCCGGTGATGTCAAGGTAAACGAAGAGGTAGTTAGGGTTTTCGGTGCGGACCATTGTTTTTACCTCTATACCCGGGTAGTCTGTGGTTACCGCATAGGAGCCGATCTCCTTTCCGTGGACCATCAACTGCAGCGATCCATCCTTCATGCCGGTGAACCATGAGGGAGGGTCTACATGATCTATCACCTGTGCTCCTGCCGGCAAAAGTGCCGTGAGCATCAGCAGGACAATCAAATGTTGTTTTTTACTCATTGTTTTCTGAATTTCTTTTCTTCCCCGGGCTGCATGTTCACCTGTTCACCAAAGACGGCCAGAGGGATCTCTGCCCGGGAGAGGTTGACCGCGGTGACTGTACCGCCGTTGACTTCCACCCTGAGGGGATTGTTTCTGTAACGTATTATGAAGGAGTATGACTCCCACGCGGCCGGGATGACCGGGTTGAAGCATATTCTTTCATTGCGTATCCTCATACCTCCGAAGCCCTCAACAATTGCAAGCCAGGTGCCAGCCATGCTGGTTATGTGAAGTCCGTCCTTTACCTCCCGGTTGTAATCGTCGAGGTCAAGCCTGGCGGTCCTCAGATACAGGGTATAGGCCCTTTCGGTGTCATGGAGACGTGCTGCCAGCACCGAATGGATGCTTGCCGAGAGTGACGATTCATGAACACAACGGGGTTCATAGAAGTCGAAGTTACGTCGTATGGTATCTTCGTCGAATTCATCCTCGAAGAAGTATATTCCCTGGAGGACATCGGCCTGTTTTATGAATACTGACCGTAGTATCCGGTCCCATGACCAGTGCTGGTTGAGCGGTCTTTCAGCCGGATCAAGGTCTGAAACAGTATGCTGAATCTTATCCATGAATCCATCCTGCTGGAGGAAGATCCCAGGGTCATGATTCGCGGGCAGATGTATGTTTTCAATTATCTCCTTCCAGTGTTTAAGCTCCGACTGGGTGTCAAGCCTGGTGCGGGCCACAACCGAGTTGTACTTCACATTGCTGGCATTCCTGAGCCACTCCAGCATGTCAGAGGTGTATTTCAGGGTCCAGCGTGCCAGTGTGTTGGTATACCAGTTGTTGTTTACGTTGTTTTCATATTCGTTCGGACCTGTAACGCCGAGGATTACATATTTCTTTCTCTCATCCGACCAGTTGCACCGTTGTGCCCAGAAACGGGACAGCGCTACAAGTACCTCAAGCCCGTACTCTGACAGATAGTCATTGTCACCGGTATGCCTGACATAGTTGAAAATGGCATAGGCTATGGCACCGTTGCGGTGTATCTCCTCGAAGGTGATCTCCCACTCATTGTGGCATTCCTCACCGTTCATCGTCACCATGGGATACAGGGCGGCCCCGCCGGTGAACCCCAGCTTGCGGGCGTTTTCAATGGCCTTCTCCAGGTGTTTATATCTGTAAAGCAGAAGATTGCGTGCGACATGGGTGTCAGCGGTACTCAGGTAGAAGGGGAAGGCAAATGCCTCGGTATCCCAGTAGGTACTGCCGCCATACTTCTCGCCGGTGAATCCCTTCGGGCCGATGTTCAGCCTGGGGTCCTCACCGGTGTAGGTCTGGTAAAGCTGGAAGATATTGAAGCGTATTCCCTGCTGTGCTGCGATGTCTCCCCTGATGACAATATCGCCATGTTCCCATTTCTTTCCCCATGCATCACGGTGTGCCTCAAGCATTGCATCAAATCCCTTTTCTGCAGCTTTTCCGGCTGAGACCAGGGCTTTCCCGGCAAGACCTTCAACGGGGTGGTTAAATGAAGAAAGGACTGCCGCATACCCGGTAACCGTAAAAGTGTCTCCGTCTGAGTAATCGGATGAAAATTTACAGCTGGCGGTTTTGCCGGTGGTGGTTATGGCTGTTTTTCCCCTGGCCGGCATGCCGTTCAGGACAAATGTGTTTTCCAGTGCAGTGGCAACCACGAAAGCGGTCTTGCGTGTCTGTGCAACAACAACTGCACGTTTGCCATCATGGGTTGAAGATTCGTTTTCCCAGAATTTTTCGTCATAGTTGGCATCCTCATTATATACATCTGCATTGAGCCATGGTATAAGCTCAATCTTGCCGTTTCCGCCGGTGATCTGTACCGAGTAACTTGAAGCTGCAAGTTCCGGTTGTGCCATTGAGAGAAACCGTTTTGCGGTTACCTTCGCTACCTTTCCTGAAGGCATAACTGCCTCAAAGGTCCTTGTGAGCAGTCCCTGCTTCATGTCAAGCTCACGCCGGAAGCTCCTGAGGCTGCATATGGCAAGGTCAAGCTCCTCACCGTCAATTCTTACTATTATATTTGTCCAGGAGGGAGCATTCGGCACTTTTGCGAAATATTCAGGGTAGCCTATTTTCCACCAGCCCACCACGGTCTTGTCAGGATAGTAGACACCAGCCACATAGTTGCCCCGCAGGGTGTCACCTGAATATGTCTCTTCAAAATTGGCTCTCTGTCCCATCATGCCGTTACCCAGGGCAAATATGCTCTCTGAGTCACGGGCCCTGTCGGGTTCAAACCGGGTTTCAATTATTTTCCATTCATCAAGATGGAAACGTGAATCGCTCATCTTAAACTACAGGTTTCTCAGTTGTTTTATCGTTATTTTTTCCAGGCCGGGAATGACAATGCTGGCCCTGCCGAGCAGTTCCGGGCTTCCAACACCTACACACTTCATTCCTCCGGCCAGTGCTGCCTCTATTCCGGCCTGTGCATCCTCAAAAACCACGCATGCGGAGGGATTGAGCCCCATTTCCGCGGCACCCCTGAGGAACACCTCGGGGTCAGGCTTGGCTTTTGATATTTTGTTTCCGTCAATAATCACATCGAACATTTCGCGGAGGCCGATACCGTCAAGTATGGTGCCGGCGTTTTTGCTTGCAGATCCGATGGCTGTAAGGATTCCCTCTTTTCTCAGGGCTTTCAGGAGCTTCACGCTGCCGGGGAGGATCTCATCAGGCTTCATTCCTGAGATGAACTCCACATACCATCCGTTTTTACGTGCAGCAAGAAATTCCTTTTCCTTCTCACTTACCGTGATGCCTCCCTTGCTGAGGAGGATTTCCAGTGATGCCATCCGGCTGACACCTTTCAATGCCTCGTTGTCTTCGAGGGTGAAAACAAATCCCAGTTCCTTCGCCAGACGTCGCCAGGCCATGAAATGGTATTTGGCCGTATCAACAATGACCCCGTCGAGGTCGAAGATGCATCCTCTCAGGTCCATTGTCACCTCCTGTCATCAACGTCTTTTACAAAATTCACCGAGAGGGCTGCAATAATCATGGAAACACCGCCTGCAACCAGCGCCAGCATAGTATTTCCGGAGAACAGATGTTTGACCATGCTGCCGAGAATACTTGCTGCCAGGATCTGGGGTATCACTATGAAGAAATTGAATATGCCCATGTAAATACCCATTTTGTTATGGGGCAGTGACCCTGTAAGGATGGCATATGGCATGGAGAGTATGCTGGCCCATGCAAGGCCGATCCCGAGCATCGGGAGAACAAGCATGCCGGGAGTATTTATCAGGGTTATTGACACAAGACTCAATCCTCCTGCGAGGAGGCTTATGGCATGTGTTATCTTGCGTGAGGTGGCTCTGGCAAGCACGGGAAGCAGGAAGGCCACCACTGCTGCAAA
>SBFZ01000077.1 GCA_006227095.1 Bacteroidota bacterium
ATACTGTGTCCGGTGTGTTTCCTTTCATGGAAAGAATTGAACAAACTGATGAAAAAACTGGCCCTTGTCAGCGGCCTTCTGTTCGTGGTGGTCTATCTTGTGGTAAATAACATCACCAGCAATGATAATTCATTTGATGTCATCTACCCTTCTGTGCCTGCACAGTCATTGACAGGATCAGACAGCCAGCATGACGGTGCCAGACAGGGAGATTACTCTGCAGCCACTGACAAAAATTCTGTTTTCTTCCTGGTAATTGCCAGCTTCAATGATCATGAACTGGCCCGAAAGACAGCAGATGACTTCTCTGCAAGGTACAACGCTGACTTCATTGTCCTTCCGCCTGCTTCCAACGGTTTTTACCGGATCAGCTACGGAAAATATTCATCGCTCCGGGAGGCTCAGGATGCTCTTGAATCAGTGAAACGGAACGGATTCCCCGACGCGTGGATTTTCTCTTCAGAATAGCCCTTTAGTGATACTGTCTGCAGCAGGTCAGAATAAACTTCATAACCGCAACCGGCAGCCCAAAACGCGGTGACCCCCACCGGTATTTTTATTCTCTTGCGAATTGGATATATTTACGTAGGGAACGCTGATAATGAAGCCGGGAAAGAGTGTACTGACGGTTATGGGGCATGGACTTCAAAAGGTGCCGGGGCAGGCCTATTCAGCAGGCAATGTGGACAGGACAGGAGCGCTGGCCACGGAGCAGCAGGCAGAAGGGTGGATCCTGGCTGAATGGATGATGGCAACACGAGGTGCAGCAGTTCTGTTGCTTACACTTGTCCTTCTGACTACGGGTATTCCCCTTAACGGGCAGACCTTTCCCTTCAGGGAATACACTTCTGACGACGGGTTGCCGCAAACACACTCATTATATATGATGCAGGACAGCCGCGGATACCTTTGGCTGCCAACAAGAAACGGTCTTGCCCGGTTTGACGGATATTCCTTCATTTCATACCTGCGAAAAGACGGATTGCCTTCAAATATGGTACAGACGGTAATTGAAGATCGCACCGGGATTATATGGGCACTGACGTTAAACGGAATTGCCCGATTCAACGGAAAAAGCTTCGACAGCTTTCCTGTCCCTGATTCATTGGGAGTTAAACATTTAGGAAGGATATGTATCGGACCGGGAACTTCAACCTTCTACCTGAGCGCCTCTATTGACTTCAATAACAACATTATACTTGCTTTTGAAGACGGGAAATACAGCAATTTCACGGAAAGGAATCCTCCGCTGCATGGAAGGAATCTTGGAGCGGTAGCATTTAACCCGGCTGACTCGGTCATTTACATGACAAACAATAAATATGAAGTTTTTACATTTCACAGGGGAAAACTGCAATTTATCAATGAAGGCCCGGTAACCGAAGTCGAGATAATTGACGGTGAAGTGATGTTCCTTGACAAGCTTAACGTTTCAGCACAGACAATTCAGCCCTTCTACTGGGAAAAGGGCAACATAGGACTATATTTTACTGACAGGGAGGGAACCATCTGGGCTGGAACCGAAACAAGCATAAACAGGCTGATCTCACAGGCGTTCCTTGAATTTGACCGCGACAATGGATTGCCGGAAGAGACCTGGTCACTGGTTGCAGATTCCAAAGGTGGTTTATGGACAGGATCAATCTACGGCGATTTGAAATACTTTGACGGAGATAAGTTCATTGAAAGAAATGAATATCGGAAAATATACGGACAACCAGCTGCATTTTACAGGGGGAGTGCTACCCTGAGCAACGGGGAGGTCTGGTTTTCAACCCAGAAAGGGATTTTAGCCTGGGACGGTGAAAAATTCAGAATACCTGACCAGGTAACACGGGAATCACAGGTATGTATAATTTATGAGGACCCTGTAGATAAAAGCATTCTTGTAGGAGCTGACAAGGGACTCTACCACCTGAAGAACGGAAAGGTCACCCATTACCCGGAAATGTCTTGGCCTGATTATGGGATTGTTGAAGGAATAGTCCGTGACCATGATGGCCACTACTGGCTTGCAGGGCATTATGGCATTGTCCTTTTCGACGGGAAGAACTTTATACCATTTCGTTCTGCCCCGGCACCAGCCGAGATGGTCTGGGGCCTGGTCTGTGATTACAGGGGCAACATATGGAGTGCAGGATCAGACGGTGTTTATATATGTAACCCCGGAAATCCTGTATTTGAACAGGCTCTGCCGGAAGCGTTAAACCTGCCTGCCAACGTAATACGTGATATGGGTGACCACCGGCTGATAGTAGGAAGGATGAATGACATCTGCATAATTGACCTCGACAGGTATTATGAAGGACAACCTGACTACTACATAATCGTTGACCGCAGCCGGGGATTCCAGGGCCACGATTGCCAGGATAACGGAATTACGAGGGACAGAGAAGGCAGATGGTGGATACTTGCCAACAATAAGCTTATCCGGTTCGAGCCGGAAAAACTGGAAAAAAACACTCTTCCGCCGATCAGCCATATAACCAGGGTTGATCTGCCTGGTGATAGCACGGAATGGCATACTGTCCTTGAGGCTTCGCTATTCTATGATACTACAAGCTACCTTAAGATCAGGGGGAGACAGAACAGTGTCAGGATCACCTATACCGGCATCTCAACACGTAACCCGGAAAATGTCAGATATCAGTATCGGATGACAGGTTTTAATGACAACTGGTCAGACAAAACTGCAGAACGGTCGGTTATATATACAAACCTCCCTCCGGGTAACCACACCTTCGAGGTTCATGCGATTAATGCCGACGGAATATTATCAGAAAAACCTGACCGGCTTCATATCAGCGTTGTTCCCACGTTCTTCCAGTCGACCTTCGCCGTGGTCATGATGGCTCTTCTTGCTTTGTCACTGATTGTGTTTCTTTCTTTTCAGATCCGCCGGAGCGTGCTTGAAAGGAGGGTTGTGACGGCCCGCAAACAGGCTGAAACCTACCGGTTGCAGCTGAACTCTGTAATCAGGCAGTTTGACCCGCACTTCACATTCAATGCGGTAACCTCGGTAGGGTCTCTTATCATGAAGGGAGAAAAAGAGAAGGCATACCATTACTTTATAAAGCTGTCAAACCTTCTCAGGTCAATCATCACTGACAGCAGTCTGCTTCTCAAGCCCCTGGAGCAGGAGCTTGATTTCGTGACACGCTATTGCGAACTGCAGAAACTTCGCTTCGGTGACAGATTCGATTATAAAATCGTAATTGATTCTGATGTTGATATGAAGACTCCTGTCCCGAAGATGATCATCCAGTCGTTCGCGGAAAATGCCCTGAAACACGGACTGGAGAACAAACCGGACAAGGGAATCATGACAATACGGATAGGCAACCTCAACAGCGGTGTTGAAGTAACCATTCGTGATAACGGTATCGGGAGGGAGGCCGCATCCAGGATGCGAACCGGGGGATCCGGCACGGGATTGAAAAATATTAAAGGGATAGTTGATACAATCAACCGCGCCAACAGGGAGAAGATAACCTTTGACATTACCGACCTTTATGAGGATGGAAGGCCCGCCGGAACGGAGGTAAGGGTTTTCCTGCCTCATAACTACTCGTTTAATTTCCAGGAGGAAAAGATGGATTGAACCGCGTGGAGAAGGAAGAAAAGATGGACTGAACCAGTGGGGGGAGGAAGAAAAGATGGATTGGGCCGTGGGCGGAAGGAAGACTTGATGGATTAAACTGGTGGGGGGAAGTATGAAATGATTGATAGAACCGTGGGAGGAAGGAAAAAAGATGCCACCGGGAGCAGGGACTATAAGGATGTTGTGGCCTGGAAAAGAAAGAGATGTTGTGATAACCATCATAAAGAAGCAAAAACAAATTGACCAACCTAAACCGGAACCATATGAGTAATCAGAAAATCAGGGCAATGATTGTCGAGGATGAACCGCAGGCACTTGATCTTCTGGCAGGACTGCTGGAGGCAACAGGACTTGCATCTGTTATAGCATCTACCTCTGATCCGGCGGAGGCACTTGATCTTCTTGTGATGCACGAACCTGACATGCTTTTCCTCGATATCAGGATGCCGGGGATGTCAGGCTTCGACATCCTGAATGAGATGAACGGTCAGACCGATCTGCATCCCCATGTGGTCTTCACCACCGCCCATGATGAATATGCCATCAGGGCATTTGATTATGCCGCCTTTGACTACCTGCTCAAACCCATTGATCCTGACCGCCTGCTGGAGACACTGAAGCGGCACAACAGCAACAATGACAGGAGATCAGAGGACGACCACCATCAGCCGGTTTTCAACAACGAAAAAATGTTGATTTTCCGGGGGGTGACCGGAGTGACTTTCATAGATACGGATGACGTGGTATACATAACAGCTGACGGAAACTATTCAAGCTTTCACTTCAGGTCAGGACGGGTTGAGACGGTGACCTCCCTTATCGGGAATGTGGAGGTGCACCTCGGAAAACAGTTTTTCAGAACAGGCAGGTCATGTATCATTAACACAACCTGCCTCGCCCGCATTGACATGAAACAAATGGTCTGCGTATTCATCATCGGAGACAGGGAATACCGGTGCGAAATCTCCCGTGACAAGGTAAAACCGTTAATGGATCATATGAAAAAACGTGTCGCTGAGGGCTGATTTCCCGTTACGGGCTGATAAGATCCAAATCCACGGACTAAAACAAAGTAACTAACATTTCCCGGTTCTCTCCCCTTTTCTGCTGATCAGCCAGATTCACCTCTCCATACGTTAGAAGGAGTCATTTATACAATCAGGACTATTTCAAATGGGGGTTCCACATATTTATGCAATATTTAAAACACAAATCCCGATTGACGGCAGAATAGGGTTCAATTAAGAAAGTTGACAGGTGGTTCTTCCCCCCATTTCCCTGTCAGGCCACACAGATCAATTGCCAAAGAGGTCTGTGTGGCGCGTTTTATGGGGGTAAGGATTCCACGGCCGGTCGCGGTGCAATCAAACGGGGATACCGGAAGTTTATTACAGGGTAATCTTCAGAACCCAGACATAATCCGTGGGCGGTTTGTTCCTTAATTGCTGAGGCAGTGTCACCGTGAATGAATCTTCACCGTTTGACCACCTGCACGATGTGCCTGATCCCACTGCTGTAACCCTTGCTCCGGCAGGCAGTGTGAGACCTTTCATGGTAAAGGTGGCCGGCATCTTTTCACCCTCATCAGCCATATAATAGAGATAGAGGGTATCATCTCCCTTCCTGGTGATGCATGTCTTGCCGTCCTTGTGCGGTGCCAGGGCCCTTGTGCCATAGATTGCCTCACCGTTGACCTTCATCCACCTGCCCATCTCCTCCAGGAGGGTATAAGCCTCCTCAGGCCAGGTTCCGTCAGGTGCAGGGCCGATGTTCAGCAACAGGTTTCCTCCCTTGACCACGATGTCAACCA
>SBFZ01000341.1 GCA_006227095.1 Bacteroidota bacterium
TCACAACATTCAGGAAAACAATACCCAAGAACAGCTTCCACCCCTTTACTGATAATAATTCTTCAATCATTGGTCCATGTTATTAAAGGTTGTATAATCACTATGATGTGGAAGTCTCACAGAACAGCAGACGAATGCCGGTTCAGCCTGTAAGATCTCTTGATTCCATTGCCTTTTCAACTTTTATGACAATTCGCCTTTCATCGCCATAATAATATGATTCCCTGATGTTTGAATACCTGATATCAACGCCCATCCCCTTCATCTCCTGAAGGGTCTCAAAGAGCATTGACCGGCTCAGATTCATCTTGTACGCAAACTCTTCCGGTGGACCGGTTGCCTTCATGGCAATAAGCGAGTCCATCCGTTGCAAACGTGCAATGTACTTTGCCAACGACATGTTTATAATTTTAGAAATGCAGCATCTCAAATTTAAGACACATTTTTAATAATGTCAACCCCCGGGAGAATTTTCTTTAACGATTTCTTTTAAAAACAGCCCTGGAATACACGGTAATCCGCAAGTAAAAACCGATGCGTCACAGCATTATATGAAAACTTACTTCTGTCTCACGGTAAATAAACTTGACTCGAATAGTCAAAAGGCGTAAATTTATGTAGTGTTACTGGGGTAAACCTAAACTTGACTGCCTATGAAAAAAGTTGCCGTTCTCAGCTCACTGCTCCTGATGATGCTTCTTGCATGCAACCGGGAGCCCGTAAACCCTGTCGTTGGCGCATGGGATATGATATACGCCAAACAGGTGCAAAATGACTCGGTCGTAGCCACATTCCCGGGCACCTACCAGGGTAGCCAGGTAAAAATGTGGTGCAATAACTACTGGATGTTCGTGGGTCAATTCTCCCAGGATACAGTGACAGCCGATGGATTCGGAGGTGGATCCTATACCCTGGAAGGTATAGTCTACAAGGAAACAATTAAATACCACTCCAGTGAATCCAATATCGGTAAAACACTGCGTATGAGAATAGTGGTCGCTAATGACACCCTCATACAGGTATGGCCGGCCGACGAAATGGGCGAGGTTGATAAAAGCAATTATACCAGCGAGAAATACGTCAGGGTAAAATAGCTTCCGACAGATCCTGTTATTCCGATTTCATCCAACTGGTACCGCGAAAAAGTTCGGGGGTGGTTTGTTATTTGGTAAGAAGCTTCAACAGCTTCTCATGCAACTGCACAGCCCAGGTCTCTGTCTCTGACTGACTGCGGGATTCCCCTTCCCGGAGCAGTCCCAGCAACAGCCGCAGCTTGAACCTCGACCGTTCTCCGGGCTGCGGCTCATTCTTTCTTTCCTGCTCACCACTGAAGAACCCCTCACTGATGGTATGAACCATGCCGCGCACATGCGAAGTGTACTGCATTATCACCATCCGTGACTCAGCCCCCTTTTCCGAACCAAGCGACGGAATAACCGTAAATATTGCAAATGGCTTCCTGTTCAATGCCGACTGGTGGCGCCTGACAAACTCCATCGCCTCAGGAACCCATCCGCCTGCCTGCTCCTGGCATCCTGCAACAACTGCTGAGAAACCCCTGACCGTGGTCGCCCCGCTCATGGGAAGCAGAGTCACCTCAGCCCCAAGTCCTGCCAATATCTTCGCAACACGCTCAGCCACACCGGCTGCCGGTCCGGACATCCCCGCATGGGTCACCAGGATCTTCATTGGTCAGGTACAAGGTTTGTTATCTCAAAAGTAATAAAAAGCAGGCAATCCTGAACCTGTGAATGCCCCGCCTGATTTCCCTCCTAAGGGATTTCTTACTATTTTTGCAAAAAGAGTTTCATGGCAATCCCGAGTTTCTTCAAACAAACCAAACCGCGCGGCTTCAACTATACCCCCCGCTACTATGACCCGGTGAAGGAGGAACTGGAACAGCGCCGCCGTGAGTGGCAGAGGGAACGGGAAGCCCGGGAGGGCAAGCCAGCCGGTACCATCAACCAGCCCTACCGCTCAAAGATCATGCGGGGCGACATGCGGACACACTTCCACAGAAGACAGGAAAAAGTCAGGAAACAGACAACCATAAGACTGCTGGTCATCATCCTCATTATCGTACTCTTCGTCTACTTCTACCTCCGCTTTTAACCAAGCCAGATGAGTGATATTATCAAGCTCCTGCCCGACTCCGTCGCCAACCAGATCGCTGCCGGTGAAGTAATCCAGCGTCCTGCCTCGGTGGTAAAGGAACTGACCGAGAATGCCGTTGACGCGGGAGCCACGGAGATAAGCGTTGTGATACGCGATGCGGGCCGCACACTGGTGCAGGTGATAGACAACGGTTGCGGCATGAGCGAGACCGACGCACGACTCTCGTTCGAGAGACACGCCACCTCCAAGATATCCGTTGCTGACGATCTCTTTACCATCACCACCAAAGGGTTCCGCGGTGAGGCCCTGGCATCCATCGCCGCCGTCTCGATGACCGAGCTGCGCACGCGGCGCGAAGAGGATGAGGCAGGCACACTGGTGGAGATAAACAGCTCAAGGGTGACAAGGCAGGAACCCTGCTCCTGCGCTCCAGGATCAGTCTTCAGCGTCAGGAACCTCTTCTATAATGTCCCTGCACGACGCAAGTTCCTGAAGTCAGATACGACAGAATTCAGGCATATCATAACCGAGTTCCAGAGAGTGGCGCTTGCCCACCCTGAGATTCGTTTCAACCTCACCCACAATGACCAGGAGATATACCGGCTTCCTGCGGGAAACCACCGCCAGCGTATTGTGTCTCTCTTTGGAAAGCACTATAACCAGAACCTCGTTGACGTTGAGACAGAGACAACCATCATCACCCTGAACGGTTATGCGGGCAAGCCCGAAAACGCCCGCCGCTCTGCCGGTGAGCAGTTTTTCTTCGTCAACAACAGGTTCATCAGGCACCCCTATCTTCACCGTGCGGTGCTGGAGGCCTACCAGGGGATCCTGCCCCCGGATACGCTGCCGGCATACTTCATCTATATGACCGCCGATCCTTCGACAATCGACGTCAATATACACCCAACCAAGACCGAGGTCAAGTTCGAGGATGAACGGTCTGTCTGGCAGATCATGCTGGCATCTGTCCGTGAGGCCCTGGGCCGCTTCAACGTGGTGCCGTCGCTCGACTTCGGGCCGGAGGGTGCGGTAGAGATCCCGGTCATTATGGGCAACACCCCGGCCCCGCCACATCCATCAATTGAGGTTGATCACAATTTCAATCCGTTTGACGGAACCGAATACCAGCGGGGGGAGACAAAATGGAAATGGGATGCGGAACGCAACCCGCCACGAAACTGGGAGTCGTTGTTCACCATCACCACACGCAGCGGTGAAGATGGCAGCAGGGATCCGCGAAGTGGAGATGACGGCAGCGGGCAGGCCGGCGGCGGCAGGGAGGTCCTCGGACAGGAAGAAGACACACTGGAGACAAAGGGCGAAGGAGGGAGATCCATTGAAGCAGGTACAGCCAGCCAGCGCCGCTTTTTCCAGGTTAAAAACAGGTACATAATGTGCCCGGTCATCTCGGGGATCATGATGATTGACCAGCGAAGAGCCCACGAAAGGGTACTGTATGAGAAATATCTCGCCTCACTGGGCGACGGTCCGCGGCCCGGACAGGTGACGCTCTTCCCGGTGGAGACCGAGCTTAACCCCGGCGATATCGCCATCCTTGAAGAGATAGGTGAACAGCTGAAAATGCTCGGTTTTGAGATCAGCGTCGGAACCGACGGCAAGGTGATCATAGCCGGTCATCCGGCCGACAGCAGGAATGCAAGTCCCCTCTCAATGCTCGAGACCATCATTGCAGAATATAAGAAGTCGATGACCAATCCATCCGTGGGTGCTAGGGAACGGATAGCGCTCTCCATGGCAAGGGCTTCAGCCATACAGTACGGCACACCCCTCACCCACACAGAGATGGAAGAGCTCTTTGACATGCTCTTTGCCTGTGCTCTTCCAAACTACTCTCCCACAGGGAAAACGGTGATGAATATCATCACACTTGAAGAGCTTGACCGGAGATTCAGCTGATTTTCGGTCAGAATGGCTAAATTTGCGGTCTGAAACACGAGAATACAACAAAATGAACAGAATACTCTCAGGCACACCCCCGGTGGTAAAAAACCTCATCATCATCAACGTGGTGATGCTGCTTGCGAATGAGCTCCTCAGGATCACCTCCGGTATCAACCTGAACGGCATCCTGGGGCTCTACTTCCCGAAGTCGGAATTCTTCCGCTCGTGGCAGGTGGTGACTCATATGTTCATGCACGGCGGCTATCTGCACCTGCTGTTCAATATGTTCGCCCTCTGGATGTTCGGAAGGATACTTGAACAGGTATGGGGCCCGAAGCGGTTTTTTCTTTACTACATTATCACCGGCCTCGGTGCAGCCTTTTTCTTCGAGCTGGTACAGTGGATACAGTACAACAAGGTTATGGGAATCCTCTCTCCCGAGCAGTTGCAGTATGTCTATGATATGGGCGGCGATGCTGTCAGCCAGGGCAAGAACTTCACCGACAGCCAGATGGGGAAACTTAACTCGATTCTGAATGTGCCGGTTGTCGGTGCCTCGGGAGCTGTTTACGGAGTGTTGCTGGCCTTCGGGGTACTTTTCCCGAACACACAGCTTATGTTCATATTCCCTCCCATACCTGTAAAAGCGAAGTATGTGGTCATCGGATACGCTGCCATCGAACTTTACCTGGCCATCACCAGTCCCGGCAGCAGCATTGCACATACTGCCCACCTGGGCGGCATGATCTTTGGGTACATTCTGATCAGGTACTGGCGAAAGACAACCAAAACACTTTACTGATGGGTATCTGGGATGAGATAAAGGCATCATTCAGGCATGGCACGGCCCTCACAAGGCTGATGTACATCAACGGTGCCGTATTCCTGGCGATCAAGATAATTGAGGTCATCGGCGTGCTCACTGCCAGCCCCGGACTGGCACCGGCAGTGATCTCAAACCTGGCCGTACCCGCATCAATCAGCACACTGGCGCTTAAGCCCTGGACCATTATCACCTACATGTTCACCCACCAGGGATTCATTCACCTCCTCTTTAACCTGCTGTGGTTGTGGTGGTTCGGGAAAATATTCCTTTCGTACCTCGATCAGCGCAAGCTGGTATCGGTTTACATCATGGGCGGACTGGCAGGTGCGCTTTTGTATATTGCGATCTTCAATATTTTTCCCGCCTTTGCCGGGACGGTGAACGTGTCTGTCGCCATAGGCGCCTCAGCCTCGGTGATGGCACTGGTGATCTCCACGGCTGTCTACCTGCCTGACCTCGAGCTGCACCTCCTCTTCTTCGGGAGGGTGAAGCTGAAATACCTGGCACTGATTACTTTTCTGATCACCTCTGTATTCGATTTCTCTG
>SBFZ01000140.1 GCA_006227095.1 Bacteroidota bacterium
AATCTTCTAATAATATAGTTTGTCCTCATGCATGCCGAGGTACCTGTTTACAGCAAAAAATGTGGATATTCCGTTAATGACTACCCCCGCTGCCGCAAGTGCCAGGCAGAGCAGAAGGAACAGATTGATATTCTCATACGTGAACAGGGTAAAAAACTCCTTTTCTATGAGGTACATCAGCCCCATCAGCAGCCCTATGGCTATAAGCGAGGCAAGAAATCCGAAAAAGAGACTCCTTAACAGGAAGGGCTTTCGGATAAATGACCTGTTTGCCCCTATCAGCTGCATGGTATTAATCAGAAATCTTTTTGAATAGATCGAAAGCCTTATGGTGTTGTTTATGATGGTAAGGGCAATAAGGAATAGCAAGAGGCTGATTATCAGCAGGAATGCACTGATCTTGCGGACGTTGTCATTTATCAGGTTAAGGATCGACTCCTGGTAATACACTTCATCCACAACCGGGTACTCTGAAATAACCTTTTCCAGCTTGATAACACTGTCAGGATGGGTATACTGTGCCTGGAGATATACATCAATTGTAGGCATCAGCGGGTTATACCCCAGAAAATCAAGGAAATCCTCACCCAGCTCGTCGCGAAGCTTTACAGCAGCTTCATCCTTTGAAACATACTCGGTTTGCTTAACGTATGATTTTGCATCCAGTTCCTTCTGCAACATCCTGATATCAGCCTCACGTGCATCTTCCTTCAACATTATTGTAAATGAAAGGCTTTCCCTGAAATAGTCAGAAAGCTGCCGTGCATTTATCAGCACCATGCCAAGGATTCCGAGGAGGAAGAGTACCAGGGAGACGCTTACAACCAGTGTTACATATGAACTGCCGAGTCTGTACCTGGATATTCCGCCCGATGTTTTTGCCACTTCTGAAACTTTGCGTCAAAAATAGTACACAAACCGCCAAATCCGTCTGCCGGCATGCAAATTTTTGACTGTAAGGTCTGAATCCCGGAAACCAAACGCAGTTGCAGCGACCTTTTGCCTGAAGTCCTTTACATGAATTTGATTTCGTCCGGGGTGGAGCAGTTGAAGCGTCAGGCCTCCACCACGGTCATCCAGCCAAACTCATCAGGCTCGTCACCGTACTGTATTCCCACAAGCTTGTTGAAAAGCTTCATTGACACCGGGCCGGGGTTGCCGTCCCTGCAGTATTCATAGATCTTTCCGGTCTCGGGGTCAACTATTTTTGCTATCGGGCTTATCACTGCTGCGGTACCGCATGCACCTGTCTCCTCGAACTCTGCAAGCTCCTCAACCGGAATCCTCCTCCGTTCGGTTTTCATTCCCATGCTTTCCGCAATGGAAATAAGACTCTTGTTTGTTATTGACGGGAGAATTGATTTTGATTCCGGCGTAACGTATGTATTGTTTTTTATCCCGAAGAAATTTGCCGGTCCGCATTCATCGATATATTTCTTTTCCAGGGCATCAAGGAAGAGGGCATTGCCATAGCCCTCCTCCCGGGCCCTTACAATGGCCCTGAGGCTTGCGGCATAGTTTCCTCCTACCTTTATGTTTCCGGTGCCGAGCGGGGCGGCACGGTCAATGTCACGGCATATCAGCATGTTCACAGGCTTTACGCCTCCCTTGAAATAGGGCCCCACCGGTGTAACGAAGACCAGGAAAGTATATTCATTTGCCGGCTTTACCCCGACCTCTGCACCGCTGCCGTAAAGCAGTGGCCTGACATACAGTGATGCCCCCGACCCGTATGGCGGAACATATTTCTCATTCAGCCTTACTGCAGTGAAAACTGCCTCCCTGAAAAGCTCCATGGGAACGGGTGCCATATGAATACCGAGTGCAGATGAATGGAGCCGTTTGGCATTCTCATCCCAGCGAAACAACCGCACCTTCCCGTCACGACCCCTGTAAGCCTTCATCCCTTCAAAAGCCTCCTGTCCGTAATGAAGACCGGTTGCTGCGATATGGATACTGATCTGATCCGAGTCCGATATCTCAGGCTTGCTCCACTGGCCGTTCCTGAAATAACATCTTACATTGAAATCGGTCCTGATATAACCAAAAGGAAGATTGTTCCAGTCTAAATTTTCCATGTTCAACTGTTTTGGATTTTTCAAATGTACAGTTTAAAACCAAAGTACCAAATGATTTTAACTATTGTTGAGCATCCCTCCGGAGTAGGCCCGGAGTGCTCCCAGTTGCTCCTCAACCGGCACCGATCTTAATCTCCGGGCTGTTTCGGTTAGGAACTGGTTTTTCTCAATCCTGGAAGCAAGCCTGATAAACCACACTTTTTCATCGTCGATTTTTCCGTATGCCTTCTCTTCCCTGTACAATTTGTCAATCATGGATACAAAATCAAGCCTGCCGGTAAAGTCATACACCGCATCATGGAGCACACGACCGGCTGCACTCTCCTGGTCAGGATCAGAGGCTGATGCCATCAGGCCTGTAACAGCTTCCAGCGTATGCTGACCAAATCCGTATACTGAAAGTATCTCTTCTGCCCGTTTAACCGCAATGGCCTCTGTATCATTGTAGTCAAAGGCATACCCGAAGTAGATGAATACCGAGGCCAGCCTGAGATGTATATACTCCTGATCCGACAGCTTCTCTGCCCTGGCAAGCAGGTCAGCCTGCAACGAGACACTGCGGATATAGTCGGTACTGTGAAAGAACAGATCAGGGGAGGCGATCTCTGAATACTTTGAAAAGACATGCTCTTCCACGTCGAGCACCCGAATCATCTCAATCTTCGTAAAGAATTTCCTGTTTGGAGAACCATCCGGCTCACGGAGGTCAGGTCTTATTCCGGTAACGAAATACATGTCAAGGTCGCCCTTGTATTTCACCGGCATCCTGCCTCGGTAATCACAGGTGAAATACTCTTTTACAAACTCGTATGTAGTCCCGGAAATATTGATCTTCCCTGCCTCACCTGAAGACTCCATCCTGCTGGCGGTGTTGACGGTGTCACCCCAGATGTCATAAGTGATCTTCTTGTGACCCACCACTCCTGCCACAACCGTTCCGGTATGTATGCCTATCCTGATGTCCCAGAAGCGTGCTGCCGGCCGTGAGGGATCATTCTTCATACCCTGCATGTACTTCTGCATCTCCAGGGCAGCCAGAACCACCTCTACAGGGTTGGTCCTGTTTCTCTCAGGGATACCTCCGGCACACATGTATGCATCACCAATGGTCTTGATTTTTTCAATACGGTATTTTTCAGCCACAGAGTCGAAGTGAAAGAAAAAGCGGTCAAGTTCATCGATGAGTGACTCGGGATTCATCTCCTCAGCAATCCTTGTAAACCCCTGGATATCTGAAAATAGTACCGTGACAAAATTATATTTCCTCTTGTCAGCCTTCCCCTTGGACATTATCTCCTCTGCAGTGCCTTTAGGGAGCATGTTAGCCAGCAGACTGTCTGACTTCTGCTTCTCGTGCTGAAGTTCCTCGGTCCGCTCCGCTATCAGCTGCTCAAGCCTTCGCTGCCTTTCCATGAACAACCTGTGCGTACGTTTGCGGAGCATGATTCCTCCGGCCAGCAATAAAAGAGGATAAACCATCAGTGCCAGAGGCGAAAAGTACCAGGGAGCCTTCACCCTGAAAGCGAAAAAGCCTCCCCATTCCTCTGAGGATCCCCTGTTCCGGCAGCGATACCTGAATGTATAATGGCCCCTGTCGAGACTCGTATATTCCTTGTATGCCCTTTCTGTCCACGATGTCCATTCAATGTCAGGCCCCGGCAGGAAATACGAATACTCAACAGCCGTATCTCTCTCCATGATGAAGACAATCCCTTCACGGTACCTCAATACAGGCATTCCGGCAGATGTGTCAATCTTCTCTCCTGTCGTGTACAGGTATGCGCCTGTGATTCCTTCACCTGCGGAAGAGACCTGACTGTAACCAGAGCCACCCCCAGACCATGCAACAGCAGGTACCGCACTTATTATCATGCCGGTAAGAACAAACCTGCTGAAACGGACCAGGGCCATAGATGATTATTGAACGGTGATATATACAAAAATAAACTAATATTCTGCGGTTTTGGTATGCCACAGCGGTCAACTCACAATGCAATGATTATTTTTGCTTTTTACCTTAACTCTTTATGGAACTTGTATTCGCCACAAACAACAAACATAAAATCAGGGAGATAACCGATCTCCTTGATGACAATTTCAGAATACTGGGCCTGGCTGACCTCAATATTACCGAAGATATCCCGGAGGAGGCTGAGACCCTGGAAGAAAACGCACTGTTCAAGGCAAGATATGTTCATGAACGGAGCGGGCTGAATGTCTTTGCAGATGACACCGGACTTGAAGTTACAGCACTTGGAGGAGCACCAGGAGTATACTCTGCAAGGTATGCCGGAGAGGGCAAGAGCTTCGATGATAACATTGAAAAACTACTCGGAGCCATGCAGGGAGCGGATGAAAGAAGTGCCCGTTTCAGGACTGTGATCGCATTGATTCTTGATGGTTCAGAGTATCTTTTCGAAGGAACGGTTGAAGGTGAAATTACAAGGGAGAGGCGCGGAACGGGGGGGTTCGGATATGATCCGGTCTTTCTTGCCAGTGGTCATGACCGGACATTCGCCGAGATACCGCTTTCCGAGAAGAACACCATTTCGCACAGGGCAAGGGCAATGCGCAAACTGCTTGAATTCCTCAGGGAGTATACCAGGGTTTAGAACCTGCCCCGAGCCAATTAAGACCGCAATGAAAAGGTTATTCCCGCTGACATATCTGATCCTGTCATCACTCATGGTCACAGGACAGGGGGCAATAGGGTCATGGGATGATCATCTTCCGTACAGCAGGTCAAATTATGTGACATCAGGGGGAGGAAAGGTTTTTTCATCAACAGGTTCATCTGTTCTTGTTTACGATACGGGAACCCGTACGGTGTCTTCCCTTTCGAGGGTTTCCGGACTTAGTGAGACCTCCGTAACGCTGCTGGCCTGGTGTGAAGATGAGGAATCGCTGATCATTGTCTACAGGAGTGGCATGATAGACATTCTCAGAAAGGGAATAATAACCAGCATACCGGACATCAGGAACAAATACATACCCGGGGTAAAGGAGATCTATGGAGGAGCGGTTTACGGCAGCCGGGTTCTTCTTTCGTCCAGCTTCGGAATTGTTGTCATTGATGTCAGGGGCAGGTATGTGGCTGATACCTGGAGGCCGGGACCAGACGGCGAAACCAACAGTGTGAATGAATCGGTCATCCTGGGTGACCGTCTGTTCGCAGCCACTGACAGAGGAATCTGGTCAGCTCCCCTTAATCGACAGGGACTCTCCTATTTCGGAAACTGGGAACTGCTTGAAGGG
>SBFZ01000088.1 GCA_006227095.1 Bacteroidota bacterium
ACACCCATGACCTATATGCATGATCAGTAGCAACTTATTGTTTAGAAATCATTCAACATCCGGGTACTTTAACAATAATTTAAGATATTAGGATTTGGATATCCGAATTTGTATGTTTAACTTTGTGTCAACAAACCAAAAGAACAGAGAGATGACTGCACAGGAATTTACAACCAGCATAATAGATCTGAAGGGCAATCTTCAGAAGTACGCCCTCAGTCTCACCCTCGACCGCGACAATGCGCTTGATCTCGTTCAGGATACATTTTTAAAGGCAATACAGAACCAGGATAAGTTTGTGGATGCCACGAACCTCAAGGCCTGGGTCTTCACGATAATGAAAAACACCTTCATCAACAACTACCGCCGGAAGATGAGGGAGAATACCATGATGGACGGCACCCAGGAGCTCTATTATCTCAACATGCCTTCAGACAAGGGGAGCATTTCTCCCGAGTCGTCATATGCCGGCAACGAGATAGAAAAAGCAATTGATGGGCTTCATGACGATTACCGTCTCCCCTTCCGCATGCACCTTGACGGTTACAAGTATGAAGAGATAGCTGAGAACCTGAATCTCAAGCTTGGCACTGTAAAGAGCCGTATTTTCTTCGCCCGTCAGAAACTGATGAGTGTTCTTAAAGATTACAATGGTTAGGTTTAATGGATGGTAATGACGGGCTGCCGGGCAGAATTTGTCCGGCAGCTTTTTTTTGCCCTTTGAATAAAGCCGGGTGGTACGGTTACCGTGTGTGTCCTGTATTTTTTTATGGCAGGATATTTGTCTCTTCGCGACTGTGGCTCTTTTTAATAACTTTATAAAAAAACTGGAACATGAAAAAGTTTATGCTTGTTGTCCTTTTAGCGATTGCGGTTTCATCGTCATCCCTTGAGGCCCAGGAGAAGTATGTTCAGTGTCCGGTCAGTCATGTGACCGTATTCAGGCATGGTGCACAGCTCAGCGGGGATGCTGTCGTCACCCTCCAGCCCGGCACATGGGATTATGTTGCAGGAGGACTTTCTCCCTACATTGATCCCAACAGTATCCAGGTAAGAGGCGAGGGTGACTTTATGATAATGGGGGTCACCCACCGGAACAATTACCTTGACAATCCCGAGGAATCTGATGAGGTCAGGAGCCTGCGTGACAGGATTGATGCCCTGCAGGCAAAAATTGAGGATGAGGGAACGGCTATGGAGGTGCTCCTGGAGAAGGAGCGTTTCCTGAAGGCAAACTATGACGTGGTTACCGAAAAATCAACGATCACCCCGGAACAGATAAGGGCACTGATAGATATTTACGGCACCAGCATGGAAAGCGTCAAGGGGGCAATCCTGAAAAAGACCAGGGTGATCAGGGATTACACCAGGGAGAAGGATAAGCTGGAGCAGCAGCTGGCGGGGAAGATGGACAGGTCAAAGATGCCTTCCGGCGAAATAGTTGTGACAATTTCCGGGAACAAGCCCGTCACCGGTAAGCTTAAAATGTCATACGTTGTCATGAATGCCGGCTGGCAGCCGTCATATGACATCAGGGTTGATGATATCTCGGACCCTGCGGTGATAATATACAAGGCCAATGTATGGCAGAACAGCGGCATTGAATGGAAGGATGTCAAACTCAGTCTTTCCAATGCGGCTCCGATGACCGGCGGATCACTGCCTGTTCTCAACCCGTGGTTCATTGACTTCTATGAGCCGGTTGTGATGAGAGGATTCAACAGCAAGGCTGCAGGAGTCAGTGTCTCATCAAAACGGGAGAGTGAGCCAATGGCCCTGGAGGAGGTGGTCATGGTGGCAGATGCCAGCGCCCCGATGCCTGTCTCTGTCAGTGAGTCAAACATCAGCTTCAGCTTTGATGTGAATGTGCCGAAAACGATACGCTCAGGAGGAAAGCCAGAGACAGTTGAACTGCAGAGGCTCACTGTGCCTGCCACCTACAGCTATGCCGCCACACCAAGGATCACTCCGTCGGCCTACCTGGTAGGTTATATCACCGAATGGGAAAAATACAACCTGCTTCCGGGAGAGTCAAATATCTATTTCAGCAACACCTTTACAGGAAAGGGATATATCAATACCGCGGAGCTGACTGATACCATGACGGTGTCACTGGGGGCTGACAACAGTATTACGGTAAAGCGTGACCGGCGGAAGGATTTCACCTCCCAGAAGCTTATCGGGGCCAACAGGATTGAAACTCTTTCCTTCCTTATCTCCGTGCGCAACAACAAAAGCAGGGCAGTTACGATGAAGCTGCGCGACCAGCTGCCCCTTCCGCAGAACAGTGATATAACCGTTGAGGCGGTTGAGCTGAGCGGCGGTAACCGGAACACAGCCACCGGTGAAGTCACCTGGGACCTGACCGTTGCACCCCGCGAAACAAGGGAAATTGTCTTTACCTACAGTGTACGATATCCTAAAAACCGGAAAGTAATCCTTGAGTGACAGTGAGTTGCGAATGGCTGACATACGAGGTTATCAACATCTGTTGATAACCTCGCTTATTTTAAGCCATCCGACTCTCCTCAAGGACTTTAGCATTGTTGAAAACCCTGTTCATTTTGTGTTCCTTTCTTAATGGTATTATTACACCTGAAAACTTGACGGTGGAGGCATTAAGGGTTATATTTGTTCTACCATGTGAGCGATAAAGAGTCGCTCTGAAGCATGAAGGTTCTTTCGAATGGTTTAATTATCACTCTGAATCAACATCAGACTTCAGAGTCTCACGCTGACGGACTACGGTCCTGAAGCGTCCGTCACGGGTGCAGGCTGAGAAGCCTTCCCATCCTGGCGGTCTGACGGAGCGATCATCAAGCGGTGTAACAACCGGGAGAAGAGAGCAACACAGATGCAAGGCTGAAAGCTAATAAAGCAGCAAATGTGCCCGTTCAGAGAGAGGGTCATCATGCCAGCCGAACCGGCGAGGATAGGATGGAGATGATCCGGGCATGACAGCAGCTATCCCTCAGGGGAGTGTCGTGCTTCAGGGGTTCATACCTCCGCATCACATTATGCACCCCCGGAAACCCGTAAGGTGAGTACGGAACGCAGAAGTGAAACCGGAACAGGAAAGCAGTCAGCCTCCGGGCAGACAGGCAGACCAGGAAAGGGAGGAGGAAGAGAGATGAACCGGCTGCAATAACGGTAGCATGGCGGCAATGACGGTCATGGCTGTCACTCGCCGGAATGGGAACTATTACGTACAGTATGGTTCCCATTCGTGTTTTTAGGGGTTATCGCCCCCTTATCACTCCTCTTTCGGATTTCCTGATAAACTCCAGGATATAATCGCGCTCAGGCGTTGACGGAAAATTTCCTTCGATGTACTCCAGCGCCTTGCTGCCGTTAAGACCCATATTGAAATAAGCCCTGTATATCTCATGCAGCTCATGCATCTTCTCTTTGCTGAACCCGCGGCGCTCCAGGCCAACACTGTTGATACCCATATATGCCAGTGGCTCCCTGTCGGCCTTGATGAAAGGAGGTACATCCATGCGCACCTTCGAACCTCCTCCCAGGAAGGCATGATTGCCTATGCGGACAAACTGGTGTACGATCGTCCCTCCGCCAAGCGTCACCCAGTTGCCCAGCTCAACCTCCCCGGCAATGCCCGATGAAGCAACCATGATCACATTGTCGCCCAGGCTGCAGTCGTGAGCCACATGAACATAGGCCATCAGCAGGCAGTTTTTCCCAATGGTGGTCCTGCCACGGGCCCGGGTACCCCTGTTCAGGGTGGCAAACTCCCTTACAGTGGTGTTGTCACCTATCTCCATCGTTGTCTCCTCACCGCTGAACTTGAGGTCCTGGGGAATGGCGGATATGGAAGCTCCGTTGAAAATACGGCAGTTTCTCCCTATCCGGGCACCGTCGTAAATCACAGCACCAGAGCCAATCCAGGTGCCATCGCCAATGACAACATCGCCGTGAATCGATGCAAACGGTTCAACCGTGACCCCCTCGCCAAGCTGAGCCTTCGGATCAATATGTGCCAGAGAAGAAATCATATGCTGTTATTTGTTCTTGATAACCTGTGCCGTCATCTCTCCCTCCGCCACCAGTTTTTCACCCACAAAGGCCTGGCAGTACATGATCACGATATTCCTCCTGATGGGTTCAGTCAGGTCTGCCCTCACAACTATGGTGTCTCCCGGAATGACCTTGTGCTTGAACTTCATCCTGTCAATCTTGAGGAAATAGGTTGAATACCTTTCAGGCTCATCAACGCTCCCCAGCACCAGTATCCCTCCTATCTGTGCCATGGTCTCCACCAGCAATACCCCGGGGAAAACATGCTCCTGCTCGAAATGGCCCTGGAAGAAGGCTTCATTGTAGGTGGTGTTCTTTATACCGATGACGTGATTCTTTGTCAGTTCCATTATACGGTCAACCATCAGGAAGGGAAAGCGGTGAGGCAGCAGCTTCTTGATCTGCTGTATGTCCATCACTGCAGGCTTCGTGGTGTCAAGAAGGGGTATCTCCTTCTTTGTTGTCTGCCTTTTGATCTGCTGCCTGATAAGCCTCGCGAGACGGGTGTTGGCATAATGGCCGGGACGGGTTGCAACTACCTTCCCCTTGATCGGCTGTCCGACAAGTGACAGGTCACCGATGAGATCAAGCAGCTTATGCCTGGCCGGCTCATTGGGATATCTCAGCTTGGTGTTGTTGAGGACCCCTGCATGATGTTCCGTGATGCCGGGCTTGTTGAACATCTGTGCTATCCGGTCTATTTCCTCCTGTTCCACCTCACGCTCAAGGATTACAACCGCGTTCTCCAGGTCTCCCCCTTTGATCAGCCCCATCCTGAAGAGCGGTTCCAGTTCGTGGAAAAAGACAAATGTGCGGCTTCCGGCTATCTCCTCTTCAAAGTCATCAATCTGGTCCAGAATGGCATACTGGTTACCCAGGATCTTCGAGTTGTAGTCTATCAGCACATGGGCACTGAAGTGATCATCGGGGTAGACAATCAGGTCAACGCCATGCTCCTCGTCAGAGAAGGTGATCTTTTCCTTGATAACGTAATAATTGCGCTCCTCGTCCTGCTCAACAATACCAGCCTTTTTTATTGCTTCAACGAACATCCTGGAACTGCCTCCCATAATCGGAGCCTCAGGCCCGTTGATTTCTATCAGTGCATTGTCAACACGCAAACCTGCAAAGGCGGCCAGGACATGCTCGATGGTTGCCACCGATGCCTCTCCCTGGACCAGGGTCGTACCCCTTGAAGTCTCAGTCACATGGTCAGCTATCGCATCAATTACCGGTGCTCCGGGGAGGTCAGTGCGACAAAACTTATATCCGTGATTCGG
>SBFZ01000296.1 GCA_006227095.1 Bacteroidota bacterium
GCGAATTCAATCTAAAATTAAGATAAAATGAAAGAAATCAGAACTCTGATAATCCTGACTGCTGCGGTTCTGTCATTTTTGACCTCCGGCGGAGGTGATGCTGCAGCACAGAAGCTCAGTCCGGGTCCGCAGGACCTCTCCTTCTTCTCCTCGGTAGATGATACTGATCAGCCATATTCGGTTTACATCCCGGAAAACTTTGACGAAACAAAGGCTTATCCGCTGGTTGTTTTTCTGCACGGAGCCTGGTCAAATCACCGCCTGGGGCTGAGGCGTCTCTTCGGCGTGGGGAACAGCCAGGGATATGATTTTATCAAACCCGGTAATGTCCCATATGAGAATGACGTTGAGGCAACCCGTTACTGGCCTCCGTTCAGGCCGGTTGATTATATCGCGGCAGCACCGCTTGCAAGGGGGACCGCAGGTTACCAGGGAGTCCCTGAGCAGGATGTATATGACATGCTGGATGACCTTAAATCAAGGTTCCTGATTGATGAAGACAGGATTTATCTCACAGGGCTCTCAATGGGCGGTGGCGGTACCCTGTGGCTAGGGCTTACCCGTCCAGATATCTGGGCAGCCATAGCTCCCGTCTGTCCCGCACCGCCCGACGGCACAACGGAGCTGGACGGCAATGCAGCCAACCTGCCGGTCCATCTGTTCATAGGCGACAAGGACTTCCTTTACCAGACTGCCCGGGAATGGAAAGGGAAGCTGGAAGCCTCTGCACAGAGACTCGATTATGTTGAGTATCCGGGTGTGGGGCATAACAGCTGGGAGTGGGCCTATAAGGACGGGTTCATATTCGACTGGTTTTCACAGTTCAAAAGAGACCTGTATCCTGAAAAGGTATCATTTACAACCAGGTGGTTCAAATACAACAGGGCATACTGGGTGACCGTTGATGACATGATTCCAGGTGAAAAGGCCACAGTGGAAACCAGCTTCACGGGGCCTAATGCTGTTACCGTAACCACATCAGGGGTTCATGCCTTCACATTGAATCTGGAGGGCCATCCCATGTTCACCTCATCAAAGAAAGTATCCGTTACTGTCAACGGGAAGGCCATAAACGTTAAAAGCGCTGATGCAGTATCATTTATGCTGCAGGGCGACAAATGGACAAACGGACGCTTCACCCCGGGCCTCACCTCAAAGCAGAAGGGTGCGGAAGGTCCTCTTTACGCCGCCGTGGCCGGTAGTCATATCTATGTCTATGGCACGGCAGACAACCCGCCTGCCGACGTGCTTGCCGCAAGGCGTGCCCAGGCCTTTTCTGCTGCTGACTGGATCGGTATGGGAGGAAGGATAATGGTATTTCCGCGGGTGGTTGCAGACAGGGATGTAAGGGCAAGTGACTATGTCAGTTCCAACCTGGTACTTTTCGGCACCCGGGAGACAAATTCGGTTATCGAAAAATTTGCTGACAAACTGCCGATGCATCTCGATCCGAAAATTGAAAATTACGGGCTTGTATACATTTTCCCGATGAACAGGCACTATATCCTTGTAAATTCCGGCCTCCCCTGGTGGACACCGCCGAAGAGCTCCGGGGCCCAGGGCAGGTATGCCTTCAGCGGATCGAAAGTGGAAGCACTGAGAGGCTTCGGAGATTTTATCCTGTTCAGTGATACGCCTGATAATGCTGTGGCCGCGGGTGTTTTTGACAATAACTGGCAGCTTCCTGCCGAAGCCGCCGAAAGAATAAAGGCATCAGGCGTGGTCAGTATAAAATAGACTGACGCGTGGCTCACCGGATGGTGCGCCGCGCCGCAGGCGGATAAAGTGGTATACCCCGCAGTCAGAGCTGGCAGGATGAAAATGCTGTCTATGACAGGTAATGGTATATCGCCTGCTGTCTTCGGTGAAAAATGAGTAATATTGCGCCGGAAATGAAATCATTATGGCAAAAATAACCAGCGTGGTATTTGATATCGGGGGAGTTTTGATCGACTGGAATCCCAGGCATCTTTACAGGAAAGTGTTTGACAGCGACGGAGAGATGGAGTGGTTCCTTGCAAACATCTGCACCTACGAGTGGAACGTGCAGCAGGATGGCGGCAAGCTTTTCAGTGTCGCCACTGCCGAATTACAGGAAAAATTCCCGGATTACAGTGACAAAATTGCCCTTTATTACGGCCGCTGGGATGAGATGCTGAACGGGGAGATAAAAGGTACGGTTGAGATATTCCGTAAGCTTAAATCGTCCGGAATGCCCCTCTACGCCCTATCCAACTGGTCACATGAAGCCTTTCCGGTGGCATACAACAGATATGATTTCATGAAGGAATTTGACGGGCTTGTGGTATCCGGTTACGAGAAGCTACTCAAGCCTGACCATGCCATCTATCGTGTTCTGATGAACAGGTACAACCTGGTTCCGGCTGAATCGGTCTATATTGACGACAACAAACCCAATGCCGATGCTGCAGCGGAACTGGGATTCCATTCCGTACACTTCACCTCTCCCGATCAGCTCAGGGCAGAGCTTGATGCCCTGGGTCTAAAGGTATGACAGATGAGCAGATATGCGCCAAACAGGACTGTAGGTTCAGGCGATGCCAGGCTGATCGCCCTGTTCTGGATGCTGGTACTCCTACTTATTGCAGCACCTGCCGGCAGCCAGTCCAAAAGTCCCAAAAGAGGCATTTGCGGAGACGCTTCCCCGGCTGACCTGGCCACCCTCTCTCCGTTTGTAACCTGGTACTATGACTGGGGTGTTGAACCACCTGCCGTTTCTCAGGGACAGCTCTCTGGCATTGAGTGGGTGCCGATGGCCTGGAATGCCCCGTCAAACCTTGTCGATTTTGAGAGCAGGATACCCGCAGGCAGCCTCTATCTTCTGGGATTCAATGAGCCCAACTTCATTTCACAGGCAAACATGACCCCGGCACAGGCTGCAGCAGCATGGCCAGGTCTTGAAGCCGTGGCCGCCAGCAAGGGTCTTAAACTGGTCAGCCCGGCAGTAAACTGGTGCGGCGACTGTGTGGAAGGAGTCACGAACGATCCTGTAGACTGGCTCGACAAATTCTTCGCTGCCTGTCCGGGATGCAAGGTTGATTACATAGCAGTCCACAGCTATGCCCCCGGCTCCGAATCACTCAGGAACTACCTGACGAAATTCAAAAAGTACAACAAGCCACTGTGGGTCACCGAATTTGCACCCTGGGATCCGCCAAAGCCTGACTATGAGGGGGTGGTTAAATATATGCTCGAGGCAATCCCGATTCTGGAAAATGACCCCGATGTATTCCGTTATTCATGGTTTGCAACACGTGTCAGTATTAATCCTGACATCAGCCTGCTTGGAGCTGACGGGGAAATGACAAAACTGGGTCAGCTCTATGCAAGCATGGCTTTTCCGGGGTTGTCATCCGACCTTCCTCCCGTGGCGATGGCAGGACCTGACAGGTACATCAGTCAGCCTGCATCCTCCGTTGCCCTGAACGGATCAGTATACGACGCCAACGGAGATGCTGCCGTCATCTCCTGGACGCAGGAAGGCGGACCGGTAACCGCTGTTTTTGACAATACCTCCATAGCCGGTCCGACAGTTTCGGGGCTTGTTCCGGGGATATTTAAATTCAGGATGACAGCAACTGCTGCCGGCAAGACCGACTATGACGAGGTCTCTGTTACAGTTACAACACCGAACATTGCTCTTGGCAAACCGGTATCGGCATCATCGGTTGAGGGTGCCGCCACACCGGCCGCGGCGGTCAATGACGGAAGCCTGACAACTCGCTGGGCATCGGCGCATACCGATGTTGAATGGATACGGATCGACCTTCAGGCAGTATATGACCTCACCGGCGCCAGGATTGTCTGGGAGGCAGCAGCCGCGAAAAACTTCAAGATACAGGTGTCTTCAGATGATGCATCCTGGACCACCGTTTACACAACCATAACAGGAGACGGCGGAACCGATATGTTTACATTTGCTTCCACGGCAAGGTACATAAGGATGTATGCCGGGGACCGGCTTACTGATTACGGCTACTCCATATATGAATTTGAGGTTTTCGGGACGCTGCATACCGGAATCGGGGAGGTGACAGCTGCCCGGTCCCTTGAGCTGTATCCCAATCCTGCCGCAGACGGGATTGTGAGGGTGGTCTCTGAGGGAAGATGGGAAGGAAGGGATGCATTGTTAACCGTAAGCAGTATTTCGGGTGAAACCGTCTGCAGTGAAATGGTGATCGTCTCAGATGAGGGTTCTGTTGATCACCTCCTTGACCTTGAGGGAGTGGTTTCGCCCGGCGTTTACCTGCTGACTCTCCGTGACGGCATGAGATCAGAACATGCGCGGCTGGTGGTCAGGTGATCCCGGGGCAGGAAGGAGGAAGTCCCGGGTGTCCCGCGAATCTGTTCCCGGGCTAAGGAAGGAACGGTTCCGGGAAACAACCGGCAGGTTTGGTTTTTAATCAATACATATAACAGGCTTATGGACAAAATTATGCTGACCGTTCCGGGAATGCCACCCTCCCCGCAACTTCTTGCCGGAATCCTCGGCGGGAGTTATCCTGTTTATGAAGAAATGATTGGCTCAGTCACCGGGCCGGACTGTGGTCTTGAACCTCAGTGGCGCTTCTACAATGATGGCAAGGCATGGCTCTGCAAGATGGTATTCAAAAAGAAGACGATCTTCTGGCTCTCTGTATGGGACGGTTTTTTCAAGGCCGGATTTTACTTTGTGGAGAGACATTTGCAGGGAATTAATGAGCTTGATATTGACCCCGGAATCAAGGACGCACTGGCAGAGGCCAAACCTTCCGGGACCCTTTTTCCCGTTATCCTGGAGATGCGGCGCAAAGATCAGATCGCGGATCTGCTTAAGCTCACAGACTTCAAGAAAAGAGCAAAATAAACCGGGAGAAACGGTGTCCTCATGCCGTTTCTCCCGGTTTTGCTTCCTGTTGCCCACGTGCAGCATCCTCCTCAGGGCGGCCTGTTGCCGCCGGGCAATATCGTACTGCGGGCGGTGACTCCCGTTACCTGGCGACCGGCACCGGCTTTCCGAACCCGACTTTCTCCAGCTGCTTCATCTGAGTTGCGGCGTCACCCACAACCACATAATACATCCTGTCGGGGTCAAAGTACTTTTCAGTGATGGCCTTGTGATCCTCAACGGTCATGTTCCTGATGACATCCTCCTCCTTCCTGACCCAGTCGTCGCTGAAACCGTATTTGCCGATATAGGAGAGCATGCTTACCAGGGCCTCGTTGGTCTCAAAGCGCAGTGCATTCGATCTTATCATGCAGTTCTTGATGAACTGAAGCTCATCTTCGCTTATCCCTTCCCGGTATTTCCT
>SBFZ01000100.1 GCA_006227095.1 Bacteroidota bacterium
ATGGTATAGGAAGCGGGGCGCGGAAGGTTCCTCTCGGGTTCTACCTCGAGGTATTTTACGGCGCTTGTATATGTTGCCCTGGCCTTGACTCCCATTATTGAAATGTCAACCTTGAACTCATGGCTGACCGGCATCCATATTCCATCTTCAACGGGTGTATATAGTTGCCTGACCCTTATGCGCCCGGCCATATTGTCATTGGTAAGGTCAAGGGAGTGAATGGCCCAAAGGTCTTCCACGATGTATATCTCTCCGGTGAAGAGCTGCTGGCTTTTGCGGCGCGGGGTTACCCTGATCCTGTCAATTACATAATCACCCTGTGATGATGATCCGAGGAAGGTAAAGGTGTAATGTGAGAAGGCATTGGGTGCAAGGGGTGAGATGGCCATCCCGGCAATGACAGGCTGGTAAAAGCTTGCTTCAATATAATCCATCGGGGAAGCCTGTCCCTGGCTCAGCTGTTCGCTTGCGTTTGATGAAATGACACGGTGCACGTATCTGTCGGGTGCATTGAATGTTATCTCGTTGAGCGACTCCATGAAGTAGTATTTTCCCTCCTTAAGGTCATTCCCGTTGGCTTCTGCCTTCATGCGCCGTTTGAGCAATTCAGGCAGTTTGTCAATACTGCCGCCTCCCCTTATATAGACTTCCGCCCTGTACATCCTTACCTGGCTGAGATGGAAGGGGGCCATGCCGATCGCCTTGCGCATAATAAAATATGCCGGATCCTTTCCGGAAGCGGATACCCTTACCGGGGGTATCTCAAACAGCTGTTCGGTGAGCGTGATGTCTGCGGTGACATCTGCGTCTGTGATGGTGAAGATCCTGGTAACCGGCATATAGCCCAGGAACTGGAAATTTACGGTGTACCTTCCCGGGTCAAGGGATATTTCAAAATAGCCATCACTGTTTGAAGTTGTCCCCTGCCGCAGTTCGGCGATATATACCGAGGCTGCCGGCATGGGGGCGCCGTTGATGTCAGTTATTCTGCCCTTCAGCAGCAGCGACTGTGTAACAGGCAGCGGGTCACTGTTGCTGTCTGATGGTCCAACCCACGATGGCTGTTGCCGGGTCCCACGCAGCGGGTCACTATTGCTTTCTGATGTTCCATCCCACGACAGCTGTGACCGGGTCCCACGCAGCGGGTCACCTGTGCTGTCTGTTATTACGCTCTGAGGGACCTGTGCATGGATTACCGGCAGAAGGGCGAGCAACAGGAAAATCAGGGGAAGGCTCCTGAATTGCATAATCATTCAGTTTCAGCGGAGTGATCCTTCAGTGATGCACCTGCAACCACAATTACAAACTCACCTCTTGGTGTTGTTCTGCGGAAGTGATCAGCCACCGAGGAGAGGGTGCCGCGTACTGTTTCCTCGAATTTCTTTGATATCTCCCTGGAGACTGAAGCCCTGCGGTCATCTCCAAGTGCGGCTGCCAGCTGTTCAAGCGTCTTTACTATCCTGAAGGGAGATTCGTAGAAAATCATGGTTCTCTCTTCCTCTGCCAGGGCTGACAGCCTCTTCTGTCTTCCTTTCTTTTGCGGAAGGAATCCTTCGAAGCAAAACCGGTCAGAGGGAAGCCCTGAACAAACCAGTGCCGGGACGAAAGCCGTGGGACCGGGAAGGACCTCAACGGGGATCTCTCTCTCAATACATCTGCGCACAAGGAGGAACCCAGGATCTGATATGCCAGGTGTGCCTGCATCGGAGACAAGTGCAGTCACAGTTCCTGATTCGATGGAGTCACAGACTGCCTCAAGGCTACGGTGTTCATTGAACTTATGGTGTGACCTCAGCGGAACTGTTATCCCGTAGTGATCAAGCAGTATCCTTGTTGTCCTGGTATCTTCGGCAAGCACAATGCCGGCCGTCCTGAGCACCTCCAGGGCACGAATGGTGATATCACCAAGATTGCCGATGGGGGTTGGTACCAGGATCAGCCTAGACATTCACGCTGAATTTTCTTCGTACCACATCAACAAAGGAGGACTGGGCAGCGGGGTCAGACCCCATGACGGTGCTCTCGTCAAGTATTTTCATTGCCTCTCCGAGCGATGCCGCGGAGTTGAGCCGTCCGATGGTATCACTGTATGCCATGGCATCACCGCTGAAGAGCTCACGGATAAAGTAAAACCGGTCATTGATACCTATGGCAGCGGCGATGTCACTGATAGGCTTGCTATGGATGACAGAAGATACAACCTCTTCCTTCTTTCCGGTTGTGATCTTTTCACCCAGTGTTCCTCCGGGAATAAAGCGGTCTGCCAGGATGGCCTTTGAAGGCTCCTGGCTCTTCTGGCCGGCAGCTGCGGGTCGGGTTGCAGCAACCGGCCCGGCTTCCATGACCGGGACGGAGGCTGTTTCAGTCGCCATGGTCCGGGAAGCCACAGGTTCGGTTCCCAGTACCGGTGTGGCATCGGTTTCAATGTCCGCAGCCTGTGAGACGACAGTCTCAGTTTTCATTACTGGCGCGGCAACAGTATCATTCTCTGCAACTGGCGGGGTGGTCGTTTCTGCTGCCACTTCCGCCACCACTGCAGCTACATGGTGTCCGGCCATAAGTGGCTGGCTTTCAGGTTTATTTTCATTTGCCGCGTTGAGTGATGGCAGAAGCTTCACCAGGTCTGCAGCACTTCTTACGCGTGATCTGGCAAGCTCTGCTTCAGCCAGGTCTGATCCGGATACGTCTAGCTGTTCCAGCAATGCCATCGCCTCTTCCAGATCCCTTCCGATAATGTTTACAGCTTTCAGGAAATCCATTTCGCTTTGTTTATTATTCTGATCGTTTTCTTTATTTTGCAAAAGTAATCAATATTAGTTTTTCAGGCCTGAATTAATCGTTATACAGTATTGAACGGCCGAATCTTGATCTGAAGTATGGAGTTTCTTGAAAATTCGGTAGATAATGCCGGCAAGAGGGGATCTGTGGAGGTGATAGCCGGATCAATGTTCTCGGGAAAGACCGAGGAACTGATCAGGAGGCTTCGCAGGGCGATGTTCGCCGGGTTGAAGGTGGAGATTTTCAAGCCATCGGTAGATATAAGATATTCCGAAGACAAGGTTGTGTCACATGACGAAAAGTCGATCATGTCAACCCCGGTTGAAAACGCCTCTTCAATACTTCTTCTTGCCTCCGGGGTTGAGGTGGTAGGGATAGATGAAGCCCAGTTTTTTGACAGCAGCCTGGTGGAAGTTTGTACGATGCTTGCTGATACAGGGACGCGGGTGATAGTTGCAGGGCTGGATATGGATTTTTCGGGCAAGCCGTTCGGGCCGATGCCGGCGCTGATGGCTGTTGCCGAGTATGTCAGCAAGGTGCATGCCATCTGTGTGAGATGCGGCAACCTTGCAAATTACTCTCACCGTAAAATAAAGAGTGACAAGGTAGTGGTGCTTGGAGAAAAGGATATCTATGAGCCTCTCTGCCGTTCTTGCTACATTAAGGCTGTCAACAGGTGATTCTTGAAGCTATAGAGCTTGCGCGCATTACAGGCGGGTCGCTGTCCGGTGATGAAACCCGGTATGTTACCGGTATCATGACTGACAGCAGGGCTCCCGGTGCCGGACCTGAGATGCTTTTTATAGCACTGCGGGGTCCCACACATGACGGGCACCGGTTTGTTGAGCCGCTGTACGGCAGGGGGGTAAGGCTTTTTCTTGTAGACACACTGCCGGGCAACCACAGAGAGATGGCGGGTGCCTCTTTTGTCAAGGTGTCCGATACGCTTGAGGCACTGCACAGTCTGGCAAAGTGGTGCAGGGAAAACTTCAGAGGCAAAGTAATTGCGGTGACGGGAAGCACCGGAAAGACTATTGTCAAGGAGTGGCTGGCCGGAGTAATGAGTATGACAAAAAGCGTCATACGCAGTCCGAAAAGCTACAACTCCCAGGTAGGAGTGGCCCTGTCACTGCTGAATCTCGATGACCGGTATGAGACTGCGGTAATAGAGGCAGGTATTTCGAGGCCGGGGGAAATGGAAAAGCTGGCGCGCATAATCAGGCCAGATACGGTGATTATTACAAATATCGGCGATGCACATGGTGAGAATTTTTCCGGCAGGGAAGCCATCGCCGCCGAAAAGCTCAGGCTGGTTGAGGGCTCTGCACTTGCAATATTCAATGCTGATGATGAGATCATAAGCAGGGAGATGTCTTCAAATTATCCCCGGGTACCCTGTTTTACCTGGTCACTTAAAGGATCGGCCGCCTCACTGGCTGTTGAAACCGTTGACATGCCGGGGGAAGGACAGGGTCTCAGATGCAGTATGGCCGGTGGCTCGTTTGACGCAGCCATTCCATTTGCTGACCGGGCCTCGGTGGAAAATGCAGTCTCTGTGGTGGCCTGCTGCCTTTCAGAGGGGATACCGGAGAAGGTCATTGCGGACGGACTGGCAGAACTGCCGGCGGTGGCTATGCGCATGGAGATGAAACAGGGGGTGAACGGATGTACACTGATAGAGGATTATTATAATTCAGATCCGGCATCGCTGGGAATGGCGCTTGATTTCCTCAGGACACATGCAAGGGGGAAGACCACACTCATCCTTTCAGACTTCAGGCAGATCGGAGGAGATGAAAAGTCTCTTTACGAGGGGGTGGCAATGGCTGTCAGAAAGGCAGGTATTGACCGTTTTATAGGGATAGGAGAGGCACTTTCACGTCAGAGAGTCTCCTTCCCGGCCACTTCAGTGTTCTGCAGTTCTACCGCGGAGTGTTCAGAAATTGTCAGCCGTATGACTTTCCGTGATGAAACCATACTGATTAAGGGAGCCAGGGTATTTGGACTCGAGAGGATAAGCGGACAACTGGTCAGGCAGCTTCACCAGACAAGGCTGGAGATAAACATGAATGCAGTGGTTCATAACCTGAATGAATTCAGGCATCTTCTGAGACCCGGCACCGGTGTAATTGCGATGGTAAAGGCGTTTGCCTATGGAGCAGGATCAGCAGAAATTGCATCTCTCCTCGAGTACAACGGAGTTAACTGGTTCGCTGTGGCATATGCGGATGAGGGAGTGGCCCTGAGAGAGAATGGCATAACCTCTCCGGTAATGGTGATGAATCCTGATGAGAGTGTGATGGACCTGATGGTGCGGTACAATCTTGAACCGGAGATATACAGCATCGATTCTTACCTGGCTTTTGCAGGTGTGGCCCGGAGGTATGGCCTGCTGCATTATCCGGTGCACATCAAGCTGGATACGGGGATGCACAGGCTCGGATTCGGAATGAATGAGATTGAAACCCTCGCGGGATATCTTTCAGG
>SBFZ01000203.1 GCA_006227095.1 Bacteroidota bacterium
TTTTCGGGGTTGCCACCCAGGTTGGCCACCGACTTTTTGAAAGAGGCTCCGGCATGGGTAACCGGCTGTCCATGGGTTGATGTTTTTCCCTCGAAGCTGTTGCCGGCCTCGTCGATAAGACCTTTGCCCATAACGGTCCTTCCTATGATGAGAACAGGTTTTACATTCTCATCAGCAGCCAGGCGGAGTGCCCCGCGAATCTGGTCATGACTGTGCCCGTCAATCTCCATGACGCGCCATCCCCATGACCTGTACTTGGCAGCAGTGTCTTCGGATGTTACTGCAGAAGTCTCGGTTGAAAGCTGGATGTCATTGGAGTCATAGAACATGATCAGGTTGCTCAGACCCAGGTGTCCGGCAAGCCTGCCTGCTCCCTGTGAAATCTCTTCCTGGATTCCGCCGTCAGATATGTAGGTATAAATCTTGTGTTCAAAGATTCTTCCGAACCTTGCTGTGAGGAAACGTTCTGCTATGGCTGCACCGACAGCCATGGTATGCCCCTGACCGAGAGGTCCGGATGTATTCTCTACTCCGCGCATTATGTCGAGTTCGGGATGGCCTGGCGTCACACTGCCCCACTGGCGGAATTGCATAATATCATCAACGGAAAAAAGTCCTGTCAGCGTCAGCACTGAATACAGCATCGGCGACATATGCCCCGGGTCCAGGAAGAAACGGTCCCGGTTTATCCACTGCGGGTCAGCAGGGTCAAACCGGAGGAATTCAGAGTAAAGGATGTGAATAAAATCAGCTCCTCCCATTGCCCCGCCGGGGTGACCTGAATTGGCCTTTTCGACCATTGCCATCGATAGGATACGGATATTGTCTGCTGCGCGTTCGTTTACGTTTTTGATCATGATGATATTAATCTTGAATTTCAGGGTAAAAATAGGGAAAAAAGTCTCACTGGCATCCTTCCGGCCATTACATATTCAGGTGTATAAATGCCGTCTGCAATACCCGGCAATATTCCAGTTTACAGTGAAGTGTCCGCCATTAACTCAGGGTTACCAGGCGGAGGAGTTACTACATGTGCCACCACCTCAGACATTGAAGCCATCCGGAGAGGTCAGGCCTTCAATGGGTCATGCATTATATGTTGATGAGGCGGTATCCCCGCCGCGGCCTGTCCAGTTTGTATGGAAGAATTCACCCTCGGGTTTGTCGGTACGCTGATATGTATGTGCACCGAAGTAATCACGCTGTGCCTGAAGCAGGCTGGCAGGAAGCCATGCAGAGCGATAGCTGTCGAACCATGCCAGGGCTGCACTCATGGCAGGAACAGGGATGCCGGTTTTTACTGCATGGGCTATCACCCGCCGCCAGCTTCCGCTGTTCTCCCCAAGGATGCCGGTAAAGTAGGCGTCTGTGACGAGATTGGGAAGCGAGGGTTCGTTCCTGTATGCTTCGTAGATCTTATTGAGGAAGGCTGAGCGGATTATGCATCCTCCCCGCCATATCATGGCGATTTCGCCATAATTAAGATCCCATTTGTATTCGGTGGCCGCATTCCTGAGCAGGTTGAATCCCTGTGCATAGGAGACTATTTTTGAAGCGTAGAGGGCCTTGCGTATATCATCAACGAACTGTTTTTTGTCTGTCAGTATGGTTTCATCCGGACCACTGAAGAGAGATGATGCTGCAACCCTCTCTTTTTTCATGGATGAGATGAACCGGGCGAAGACTGATTCTCCAATGAGACTCAGGGGCACACCATGGTCAAGGGCGCTGACAACAGTCCATTTGCCGGTTCCCTTCTGGCCTGCTGAGTCGAGTATTTTTGTGACCATGGGCTGACCGTCAGTATCCCTGAACCGGAGAATCTCACCTGTAATCTGTATCAGGTATGAGTCAAGCTCTCCCTTATTCCACTCATCGAAAATATCAGCCATCTCATCATAGGTAAAGGCACCGGAGCTTAGCATCAGGTGGTAAGCCTCGCATATAAGCTGCATATCACCGTATTCGATGCCGTTGTGGGCCATCTTGACAAAGTGTCCTGCTCCGTTGTCGCCTATCCAGGTAACGCACGGGGTGCCGTCAGAGGCGCGTGCCGCAATCGCATGGAAAATATCCTTAACATGGGGCCATGCCTCCCTGGATCCGCCGGGCATCATTGAAGGACCCAGCAAGGCCCCTTCCTCCCCACCCGAGACTCCTGTGCCGATATAAAGCAAACCCTTGCTCTCAACGTAGGCAGTTCTTCTGATGGTATCAGGGAAATGGGAGTTTCCTCCTTCAATTATTATGTCACCCTTTTCAAGCAGTGGGATTATCATCTCTATGAAGTCATCAACCGGTTTGCCGGCCTTGACCATCAGCATCACCTTCCTTGGCCTGCTGAGATTTGAGATCAATTCTTCAAGCGAGTAAGATGGTATTAGTTTTTTACCCTTGCCGCGGCCGTTCACAAAGTCGGTCACTTTTTCGGTGGTACGGTTGTAAACTGCAACTGTGTATCCGCGACTTTCAATGTTGAGCACCAGGTTCTCACCCATTACCGCAAGTCCTATCAGTCCAATGTCTGCTTTCATTTTAAAATTCTATGGTTATTGTTGTTTGGTTATTCTGAATCCCAGTTCTGACATGATCCGTGCTGCCCCGGCATCACCGGTCTTCACGGTGTATGAGCCGAATTCACGCCTTATCCTGTAGTTGTCGCGAAGGTACTCGAAATTTTCCTTTCCGTTCCGGAACAGATTGTCGTCCTCCTCTATCGGATAGGTATGATGAACGGCGGTTGCCACCAGGTCAACTGAGCGGCCAGGTGTCTGGCGTGATCCGCCGGGATGTGTGAGGTCAATCACCGGTTCTGCCGGCTGCGGCAGCGCCGCCGGCACCCATTCTGTCAGGGGGAGGTACAGTTCTTGTGCCACCCTCCTGACGGAACTGATTGTGGCATTTGCCTTGCCGTCAACCGAATACCCGGCTATGTGCGGGGTGGCAATGTCAGCCAGGTCAACCAGTTGAGGGTCTGCTGCCGGTTCACCCTCCCAGACGTCAAGGGCGGCGCCGCGCAACAGGCCTGTCTTCAGCGCTTCACGGAGTGCGGTGTTGTCAACTACCTCTCCTCGTGATGTGTTGACAAGAATGGCACTCCTTTTCATCAGCGGGAGATTTTCCTTGTTGAGAAGGTGAAAAGTTTTGTCTTCACCCTCACGGGTAAGCGGAACGTGGAGAGTAAGTATATCGCTCTCTGTCAGAAGTTTGTGGAGATGGTGAAATTCAGTGTCGGCAGTTTTATGAATTGTGTCTGCAGTTTCATGAATTGTGCCTTGAGTTTCATGAATTGTGCCGGCAGTTTCATGAATTGTGCCTGCAGTTCCTTGTTGAGCCCCGGCCTGTAATGTTACTGCCTGTCTTCCCTCAGATCTTTCCCGGGGAGGGTCATTGAGAATAACACGCATACCCAGTGCACGTGCAGCCCTTTCCACCTTTGATCCTACGTTCCCCACACCCACAACTCCCAGTGTCATCGTCTGCAGGTCAAGGTTGTGTTTCCCGGCCAGGAAGAGGAGGAGGGATGTTATATACTGCATCACCGAGCCGGAGTTGCATCCCGGGGCACTGGCCCATACAATGCCATTGGCTTCCAGCCATTTCGTGTCGATATGATCATAACCGATTGTTGCCGAAGCCACTATCCTGACGCTGCTGCCTTTGAGCAGGTCTGAATTGCATTTCGTTCGTGTCCGCACGATGAGGGCATCGGCATCTTTAACCGTCCGCGCGTCTATCTGGCGGCCCGGACTGTAAACCACATCCGCCCACCGTTCAAAGACTCCCCTGATGAAGGGTATTTTTTCGTCAATAACGATCTTCATATCAGTTTTCCCATTCGGTTGTTTTCACAGGTCCTGTCTTCCTCTTTTCCTTCTCCGGGGTTATCTGCTGTTTCCCTCAGTCCCTTTGTCTGCAGACTTCCATAGTCCGGTTGCGGGATTGGAAATGAAATAAAACTCCTCCCCGTCGGTGGTCCTGTGGAATCCTGTCTGCAGGTTCCGCGGGTTGTACTTTTCTGACAGGTAATCAATCTCGCCGAAACTGTAACCGACTGACTCAACCTCCTGACGGGTGAGGTGCCCGGCTGCATAGGTTACCCTGAATCTGTTCTCTGGCGATCCGTGTATGAGATGTGCTGCGGCGCTCAGGTTCTCCTGAAGGTCCTTGTTGGCCTCCGTGAAGGCAAGAATCTCAGGGGTTGTGCGGTACCCATATTTCCTTATAAGCCGGTCTATTGCAGGATCTTCGCCGAATGTCCTGACACCGGGAGCAAGAACTATCAGTTCCCCTTCATCGGCAATCGCCATTCGTGTGCGGTATATGCTCTTGTTTCCAAGCCATGTGCTTTTGAACTCCTCAGGGTCAAGCCATACGACCACCTTTTTCAGGCGTTGAGGCAGGGTGGTGAAGTTGAGTTCACGGGAGAGGGCAGCCGCCTGCCTGAAGCATTCAATGTCATCGCCGGTAAAAAGGCCCCTGATACCCAGACGTCCTTCGCTGTCAGGTGCCACCACGGTAAGGATATAAATCAGCGGAAGGCGCGGTGCAGCTATTTCTGAAGCTTTGTTAAGCACTGCCCTGACAGGGTTGTCGGTGGTGCCGAGGATATTTTCTATCCCGTGCACAGCACCAATGAAATGGCTCTTGTTGATGGCTTCACTGCCTCCGCAGCCAACAAAGACATTCTTGTTGTAGTTGGCCATACCTGTTACCTCATGCGGCACAACCTGGCCAACGGAGATTATCAGGTCATGATCTCCGGAGGCCAGAAGCCGGTTCACCTGCACCGGGTAATCAAATGTGAGCCGCCCGCCGGTCACGCCGGAGATGAATGAAGAGGGTACCCGGCCAAGCTCCTCAATGTCAGTCCGCCAGCGGTGTTCCCTGAAGAGGCCTGCCGGGGTTCTGCCATACATTTTCCGGATTTCATCCAGAGTCATCGGTATATGGGTCCCGAGAGCCGGAAGGATATCCGTCAGCCTGTCTCCGAGCTTCTCCCACAGAAGCTCCGTAATCATTCCGGCACCGGAGTGGGCACGGGTGATGTCGGGAGGAAGTATCATCACTTTCTTCCGGTCTCCGAATCTGTCAAGTATGACATCAACGGCAGCTGCTGCCTTTTCCCTGCCGATCACCCTGTCAGGGCTGTTTTCCGTATAGTAGACCATGTCATTTTCCTTTTCTCCGCCGGGCCTTCCTGGTGCAGAACCGGTTTGTCCGTGCCAGTGTCAGAGAGGCC
>SBFZ01000311.1 GCA_006227095.1 Bacteroidota bacterium
TTTGAGACTGACGGTGAAAGATACATCACCTCCCCGCTGAACGTAAGGCTTACCCAGCCTCTCTTCAGGTACAATGAGCTGAGATGGCAGAAGAAGATTGAGCCTCTCAAATATGAGGAGGCACGCAAGACATACCTGAGGGATATTGAGAATGTCCATATGATGGCTGTCCAGTATTTCTTTAACCTGGCACAGGCCCAGATAAACAAGGAGATAGCCGAGACCAACATGCAGAACGCTGACACCCTTTACCAGATAGCGAAGGGACGCTACAACCTGGGGACCATTGCCGAGGATGAGTTGCTGCAGATGGAACTTTCCTACCTGAATGCCGGAACAGCAATCAATGAGTCAGAGATGAACCTGCGCGACAGGGAGTTGAAGCTCAGGTCATTTCTTGGTTTTAATCAGACTGTACGTCTCGAATTGCTGATTCCCAGTGAGATACCTGACCTCCAGGTAGAGGTAAGCGAGGTGCTCAAATTTGCCGAGCAGAACAATCCTGAACTGATAGCACTTGAACGTCAGCTGGTTGAGGCACAGAGTTCTGTGGCGCAGGCCAGGGCCGAGAAGGGTCTCAATGCGAACCTCACCGCATCGTACGGTCTTCGTGACCAGGATCCGCTGCTTAACATGGCTTATGACAAGCCAAACCAGCAGCAGACAATCAGGGTCGGGTTCTCCCTTCCGATACTTGACTGGGGTCAGGGCCGGGGCCGTTACAAGATGGCAAAGTCAAGTGAGGAGCTGACACGGGTGCAGGTGGAGCAGTCGCGCAACGACTTTGAACAGACCCTGTTGCTTGATGTACAACAGTTCAATATCCAGGATGACCAGGTAAAAATTGCCGCCAAGTCTGATACTGTTGCGGCCAAGATGTTCGAGGTTACCAAACAGAGGTTTCTCATAGGGAAGATCGATGTGCTGGAGCTCAACAATGCCGATACCAAGAAGGACCAGAACAAGAGGAATTACATCCAGGCCCTGAATAATTACTGGACCTATTTTTACAACATGAGGGCACTGACCCTGTTTGATTTTATTAACCGGAAACCTCTGGAGACCGATTACGAAAAACTGGTCGAATAAGCTTAAACTGATATCCAGGAACTGCCGGCAAACGCCGGCAGTTTTGCTTCTTAATCATATGGTTTAAGAAAATAATGTTATATATTTGCGCCTCGTAAATATTTAACCGATTCACATACAACAATTAATTTTAAAAGAGGATACAGATGCAGAACAAAGGATTAATTTCAGCTCTGGCTATTGCCCTGACCCTTGTTTGCATTTACCAGCTCTCCTTTACCGCGGCTTCGTACAAGGTAAAGAAGGAAGCGAGGGAATATGCGGCAGGTGATCTGAACAAAGAGGTGGCCTATATTGACTCAGTCGCCTCCCTGCCCAAGGATCAGTGGGGCTTTCTCGGCAACACCTACAAGGATGTTCAGGGCAAGGAGATCAACCTTGGACTGGACCTCAAGGGAGGTATGAACGTGGTGCTTGAGATTTCTGTGGAGGATATAGTAAGGGCCCTTTCAAATTACAGTACTGACAAGACATTCAATGATGCCATTGCACTGGCAAAGCAGAGACAGCTGGGAGGGAGCAATGAAGACTTCATCACCCTTTTTGTCCGCTCGTTTGAGGAGATTGATCCGAATGCAAGGCTGGCAGCCGTCTTTGGCACCGTTGAGCTGAAGGACAGGATAAACTTCAATTCAACGAATGAAGATGTCAGGAAGGTGCTTGAGGCAGAGACCAACTCAGCCATTGACAATGCCTTCAACGTACTCAGGAACAGGATTGACCGTTTTGGTGTTGTTCAGCCGAATATCTCGCATCTTCAGCCCCGCGGACGTATCCTGGTTGAACTTCCGGGTGTGAAGGACCCTCAGAGGGTTCGTGACCTTCTGCAGGGAACTGCCAACCTGGAGTTCTGGGAGACATATGAGAATTCTGAAGTAATCGGTTTCCTGATGCAGGCCAATGATTATCTGAGGTCAATTATGCCTGCTGAGACTGTGGCTGCTGTGGCTGATACTGCTGCAGAAGGTACTGGTCTTCTGGCAGAAGCATCAGCAGAACAGGATACAACTGGTGAAAAGTCACTTCTTGACATGGTCAGCGGTGACACCACGGCTGCTTCCGAGGCTTCATCGCTCGAGGAGTTTACCAGGCAGAACCCGCTCTTCGGGGTGCTGAGACCCAACGTAACTCCTGAAGGCCAGCCTGAGCCGAGCAGCATCGTGGGCTTCGCCGCAGGCAAGGATACAGCAAGGGTAAACAGGTACCTGGCAATGAACCAGGTAAGATCAATGTTCCCCAGGGAACTGAAGTTCTACTGGAGCCAGAATCCTTATAAATGGGATCCTACAAACACACTTTACGAACTTCATGCAATAAAGATAACAACCCGTGACGGCCGAGCTCCGCTGACTGGTGATGTTGTGACTGCCGCACGTCCTTCAACAGGAGCGACAGGCTCTGATATCAAGGTTGACTTTTCAATGAATGCCGAGGGTGCCAAGATCTGGCAGAGGATGACCCGTGATAATATCGGGCGCTGCATTGCAGTGGTCCTTGATGACTATGTCAGGTCATACCCGAGGGTACAGAATGAGATCCCCGGCGGCAATACCGAGATTACCGGCGACTTTTCACTTGAGGAGGCTGAAGACCTGGCCAACATCCTCAAGTCAGGAAAGATGCCTGCTCCCGCACGCATCATCCAGGACACTGTGGTAGGTCCGTCGCTTGGTAAGGAAGCCATCAACAGCGGTATGAAGTCCTTCATCATCGCATTCATCATTGTGCTTTTCTATATGATATTCTACTACAGCCGCTCGGCAGGTGTGGTTGCTGACATTGCAATGACCGTCAACCTCTTCTTCATGATGGGTGTGCTGGTATCACTGAATGCGGTACTTACCCTTCCCGGTATAGCCGGTATCGTGCTTACCATTGGTATGTCAGTCGACGCAAACGTACTTATCTTCGAGAGGATCAAGGAGGAGCTTCGCGGCGGCAAGGGGGTTAAACAGGCCATTGCCGACGGTTACAAGGGTGCTTCTTCAGCAATCATAGACAGTAACCTTACCACATTGGTGACCGGGGTAATCCTTTACTACTTCGGTACCGGACCCATCAAGGGCTTCGCTTCGACACTGGTAATAGGTATCGTTACCTCGCTCTTCTCTGCCGTGCTTATCTCACGCCTTATATATGAATGGCTCCTGAAACGGAATTCACACCTGAAATTCTCCGCACCGTATACCGAGAATTTCCTGCAGAACATGAATATAGACTTTGTCGGCATAAGGAAGTATGGTTACATATTCTCAATATCTCTCAGCATCCTGGCAGTAGTAAGTCTTTCCACCAAGGGGCTCAGCAGGGGTATCGACTTCACCGGTGGCCGTACATATGTTGTCAGGTTCGAACAGCCGGTAAATACGGTTGAGGTTGCAAACCTTCTCTCTGACGAGCTTCAGGGCGACCCGGTGGTTGTGACTTTCGGTTCCGAGAACCAGGTGAAAATCAGCACAAAGTACAAGGTTGAGGATCCATCGGCTACCGATGAGGTCAACGGTTTGCTTTATGCCGGCCTTAAGGAGCTTGTTCCCGGGGTTGATCAGGATACATTTATCAATCAGTATATAGTCAGCTCCGAAACCGTCGGGCCGACAATTGCAAAGGATCAGGCCACGAAGGCTGTATGGGCCATACTTCTTGCGCTTGTGGGGATGTTCCTCTATATCTTCATCAGGTTCCGCAAGTGGCAGTATGGTCTCGGATCAGTTGTGGCGCTGGCGCATGACGTTCTGATTGTTCTTGGTCTTTACTCCCTGCTGCAGGGAGTCATGCCCTTCTCGATGGACATTGACCAGGCATTTATAGCGGCAATACTTACCGTGGTAGGTTACTCACTGAACGACACCGTGGTTATCTTCGACAGGATCAGGGAGTATCTGCCGATCTACAGGAAACGGCCGAAGAAGGAGGTATACAACATGGCTCTCAACAGCACCCTGGCCCGAACCCTCAACACAGGTATGGCTACCATCTTCGTGCTGATTGTGATCTTCATATTCGGAGGGGAGGTGATCAGAGGATTTATCTTTGCCCTGCTCTTCGGTATAGTCTTCGGAACCTATTCTTCACTGTTTGTTTCAACCCCGGTACTGTATGAAACAACCAAGCGCAAAGGTGAGGAAGCTGAGGCTCATCCCGGTGAGACCGAAAAGAAAAAGATAGCCGGCTAACGGAACCGGAACGGAAAATCACACCGGCTATGCCGGGAAGGAAATGACAGCCGGTTAACGGCTCAGAAGCTGAGGCTGCCCCGATAAGGCAGCCTCAGTCATTTCTTGCAGGTCATTTCATATCTTATCTTATTCTTTAGTAACTTTGCCGGACGTAAAAGAGAACCCTGATGGGAACATTGCTATTCATAAGCGGACAGGAGATAATTATCATTGTGATAGTTGTCCTTCTGCTGTTCGGTGCTGACAAGCTGCCGGAGATAGCACGCACCATGGGCAAGGGAATGCGCGAAGTGCGAAAAGCCACCGATGAGATAAAGAGGGAGTTTGACGAAAGCACACAGGATCTCCGGAAGGATATCAATGAGGTAACCAATTCGGTCAGGCGTGATATCAACGATGTGACAGAATCGGTAAGGAAGGATTTTGACGAGGTTACTGACACCGTCAGGAAGGACTTGAATGACGTCACTGAAAGTGTCAGGAAAGACTTTGAGGATGCCGGCAAACCTGTCTCCGATGAGATCAATGATACGGCACGCGATCTTAATAACGATGTCAGATGATCAGGGTATCGGGGATTACAAAGTCATACGGTGACCTTAAGGTACTTAAGGGGATAGACCTGGAGGTGGCAGAGAAGGAGGTGGTTTCAATTGTCGGGGCCAGCGGCGCCGGCAAAACAACCCTGCTGCAGATCATCGGTACACTGGACAGGGCCGATTCGGGCACGGTTCTGTACCACGGACAGAATGTGGGCCAGCTCTCACAGAGGGCCCTGGCATCTTTCAGGAACAAAAACATCGGGTTTGTCTTCCAGTTTCACCAACTGCTGCCGGAATTCACCGCGCTTGAGAATGTATGTATTCCTGCACTTATAGCAGGAAAGTCGCGTCCGGAGGCAGTAACCAGGGCTTCAGAACTGCTGGAATTCCTCGGTATGAGTGACAGGCTTGACCATAAGCCCTCGGAAC
>SBFZ01000084.1 GCA_006227095.1 Bacteroidota bacterium
ATAAGAGCATACGTGATTACCTCAGGCTGAGGAAGGAGGAGGACATTTCAGTTGCCGCCGGTGCGGCTGAGGCTTTGCTGAAAGCAGGCAGCAGCATCACTGTCACTGCCGGCGGGTACAGCATGTGGCCTGCAATAAGACCGGGTGACATGGTGGTTATCGGCCCTTGCGGCGAAGAGGCTGCGGCGGCGGGGCAGATCGTTGCGTTGCGGCGCGACGGCGGCTTCGTATTGCACAGGGTGACACGTGTGATGACGGTTTCCGGCCGTAAGCTGATTGTCACCTGCGGTGACGCCGCCGTGCGCGCCGATGAACCTGCCGGCCCGGAGACAGTGGCCGGAATGGTTATCTCACTGACACGCCGGGGCCGGCAGTTTCCCCCGCCCCGCCGCCGCATGCCACGATGGGTCAACCGGATGACAGCTCTGGTTGCCGGATGGCTCAGAGGGTAACCACACAGTTTCAATTCTTAATTGCCTGCGGCAATTTTTACTATTGCCTACTGCCTACTGCCTCTTGCCTTGTACGATTTTCATTTATCGCAGCTTTAAGGTACTTTTGCTGAACTAAAAAAATGCCAGACATTGAAAAGATCAGTCCGTGAGGCTTTAAAAGAAAGGATACTGGTCCTTGACGGCGCCATGGGTACCATGATACAGCGCCACAGGCTTACAGAGGAGCAGTATCGTGGCTCACAGTATGCCAGCCACCCGCAGTCGCTCAAGGGCAACAACGACCTGCTGTCGCTGACGCAGCCCGCCATCATCAGGGAGATACACCTTGATTACCTTAAGGCAGGTGCAGACATCATCAGCACCAACACCTTCAACGCCAACAGGATATCGATGGCCGACTACGGCATGGAGTCGCTGGTCTACGAAATGAATGTGGCAGCAGCAAGGCTGGCGCAGGAGGCAGTGGAGCAGTTTCGCACCGAAACCGGCCGCGAGGCCTGGGTTGCCGGCTCAGTCGGCCCCACCAACCGCACCGCATCCATGTCACCCGATGTGAATGACCCCGGCGCCCGGACCGTTACCTTCAGCGACCTGGCAGAAGCCTATGGTGAGCAGGTACGGGGACTGATCGACGGCGGCGCAGATATCATACTTGTGGAAACCGTGTTTGACGGTCTCAATGCCAAGGCGGCACTCTTCGCCATAAGCGGAGTGTTTGAGGAGAAGGGAACTGAACTCCCCGTCATGGTCTCAGGCACCATCACCGACGCCAGCGGACGTACGCTTACAGGCCAGACCCTGGAGGCCTTCCTCATAACGATGTCACATTACCCGCTGCTGAGCATAGGACTGAACTGTGCCCTCGGGGCTGAGCAGCTCAGGCCGTTCATCGAGGAGTTGTCGGCCAAGGCGCCATTCTTCGTATCTGCACACCCCAACGCAGGACTGCCCAACCAGTTCGCGGAGTACGACCAGTCGCCCGGCTATATGGGCAACATCATACAAACATTTATCCAGAATGGCTGGGTCAACATCATCGGCGGCTGTTGCGGCACCACTCCTGACCATATAAGAGTGATTTCCTCAATGGCTGACGGACAGAGACCGCGAACGGTACCTGAGAAGAAGCATATAACCGCCCTTGCAGGCCTTGAGCCGCTGGTGATCAGGCCTGACAGTAACTTTGTCAATATTGGCGAGCGTACCAATGTGGCAGGTTCATTGAAGTTCGCAAGACTGATACGCGAAGGGAATTTTGCAGCTGCGCTGGATGTGGCCCGTGACCAGGTGGACGGGGGAGCCCAGGTGATAGACATATGCATGGATGACGCCATGATTGACGGTGCAGCAGCCATGCAGCGGTTCATCAACATTCTGATGAGCGAGCCTGACATTGCGAAGTTGCCTATCATGGTTGACTCCTCGAAGTGGGAGGTTCTGGAGGCCGGTTTGCAGTGTATCCAGGGTAAACCGGTGGTCAACTCCATCAGCCTCAAGGAGGGCGAGGAGGATTTCCTGAAGAAGGCACGGCTGGTGAGGCGTTATGGTGCTGCGGCGGTGGTCATGCTCTTTGACGAGCGCGGTCAGGCCGATACATTTGCAAGAAGAAAAGAGGTGGCTGACAGATCATACAGGCTGCTGACGGAAGAGGCTGGCTTCCCCCCTGAGGATATCTTCATTGACCCGAACATACTGGCCATTGCCACAGGCATAGAGGAACACAACAACTACGCGGTAGATTACATAAAATGCACTGAATACATAAAGGCAAACCTTCCATATGCCAGGGTCAGCGGAGGTGTGAGCAATCTCTCATTCTCTTTCCGCGGCAATGACCCGGTCAGGGAAGCCATGCATGCAGTTTTCCTTTATCATGCCATCAGTGCCGGAATGGATATGGGAATAGTCAATCCCGGCCTGATGAAGGTTTATACCTCAATTGAGCCGGAGCTGCTGCAACTTACAGAGGATGTGGTTCTCAACCGGAGGAAGGATGCCACTGACAGGCTCCTGCAGTTCGCCTCTACGATGAAGGGGGCGAAGCAGGAGGAGGGGACAAAGCACCTCGAATGGCGCGACGGTGATGTGGTGAGCCGCATAAAGCATGCCCTTGTCAACGGCATTGACACATACATCGAGGATGATGTGGAGGAGGCGAGGCCGCTCTATGACAGGGCCCTGAGAGTCATCGAAGGACCGCTGATGGATGGCATGAATGAGGTTGGCGACCTCTTCGGCTCCGGCCGCATGTTCCTTCCCCAGGTGGTGAAGAGTGCCAGGGTGATGAAGAAGGCTGTGGCACGACTTACACCGCACATTGAGGCTGAGATGAAGATCGGGGAAGCATCCTCAGCCGGAAAGGTGCTGCTTGCAACCGTCAAGGGCGATGTTCATGACATCGGAAAAAACATTGTGGGGGTAATCCTCTCCTGCAACAACTATGAGGTTATAGACCTCGGGGTGATGGTTCCTGCGGAAAAGATCCTGGATACGGCAGAAAAAGAGAAAGTTGACTTCATTGGTGTATCAGGGCTGATCACCCCGTCGCTCGAGGAGATGGTGCATATAGCATCGCTGATGGAGGAGAGGGGGATGAAGATCCCGCTGCTGATTGGCGGGGCAACCACTTCGGAGATACATACTGCTGTTAAGATTGCACCTGTTTATTCATACAACACGGTTTATGTAAAGGATGCCTCGCGGGCTGTTCCCGTGATGTCGGGCCTGGTGGCTCCTGACGGCCAGCTTGCCGGATCAGTCAGGGAGAAGTATGAAAAACTTCGCCGTGACCATGAGGCTTCAAGGAGGGAAAAAAGGCTTGTTTCGCTGGGCGAGGCAAGGGCCAACGGGATTAAGACGCTTCAGCCGATGCCTGCCCCGGTGATGCCGGGAGTAATAAATTCCGGCCCGGTAAGCCTGCGGACGCTGGCTGAGTATATAGACTGGACCTTCTTCTTCTTCGCGTGGAAGATAAATGGCCGTTATCCTGAGATATTCAGTGATCCTGTTAAGGGCGCTGAGGCGAAGAAGCTTTATGATGATGCACTGGCGATGATTGAAAGAATCATCAGTGAGGAGCTGATGGTGGCTGAAGCCCTTTCGGGAATCTTCCCGGCAGAGCGGCATGGCGATGACGTGAGACTTATTACCGGCACTGACACAGGTACCTCCACCGGCGAAGCCTGGCTCCGGTTCCTCCGCAACCAGGAGGAGAAGGAGGCGGGGCACCATAACCTCTGCCTGTCTGATTTCGTGGCAGAGAAGGATGATCACGCCGGCCTCTTCGTGGTGACGGTGAAGACTGTTGATCCGTTACCGGCAGATATAGCAGGAGACGATTACAGCACCATAATGCTGAGGATACTGGCTGACCGCTTCGCCGAGGCTGCGGCAGAATGGCTGCACCATGAGATACGGGTGAAGCACTGGGGCTATGCTGCTGATGAGAAGCTGACGATGACTGAAATTCTGAAAGTGAAATACCAGGGTATCAGGCCTGCACCAGGCTATCCTGCCTGTCCTGACCACACCGGCAAGAAGGATATATTTGACCTTCTGAAGGCCCCGGAGACGATTGGCGTCACGCTGACAGAGAGTTTTGTTATGGTGCCCGTTTCTTCGGTTTGCGGTTATATATTTGCATCGCCTGGCTCATCTTATTTCAACGTGGGAACGATAGGGAGGGATCAGCTTGAGGATTATGCCGCCAGGTGCGGTATCACCGTTGAGGAGGCAGCAAGATGGCTGGCCCCCAATCTTTAGATTTTAATGATGGAACGAACGACAGTAATAGATCTGATAAACAACTCTAAGAGGCCGCTTTTCACCTTTGAACTGCTTCCGCCCCTGAAAGGACACAGCATTGAGCGCATATACAAGACTATTGAGTCACTGCTTGAATATGAGCCTTCATATATCAATTTCACCTCGCACCGGAATGAGGAGGTCTTGACAGAGAGGCCTGACGGTCTGCTTGAGAGGAGGGTCACCCGCAAGCGTCCGGGGACCATCGCCCTGGCTGCCGCGGTGAAGTACAAGTACAACGTGAACGTTGTGCCGCATATACTATGTGGCGGATTCACGAAGGAGGAGACTGAGAACGCGCTTATAGAGATGAATTTCCTGGGCATAAATGATGTCCTGGCACTCCGGGGTGATCCGCCCCGCGGCAGCCGTGTCTTCCTTCCCAATCCCGGAGGCCATCGCAACACCAATGAGCTGGTGCAGCAGATAGCTGACATGAACCGTGGTCACTACCTCGATCCTGATCTGAAGAACAGTGCTGCAACCTCATTCTGCATCGGTGTTGCCGCCTACCCGGAGAAGCACTTCGAGGCTCCCAATCTCAAGAGCGACATGGTCAACCTGAAGCGCAAGGTGGATGCCGGTGCCTGTTACATTGTAACACAGATGTTTTTTGATAACCGGAAGTTTTTTGAATTCCGTGATGCCATCAGGGCTATGGGGATCACTGTTCCGCTGATACCAGGCATCAAGCCGGTCTCGGCCATGAGTGATGTGAACCTCCTGCCTCAGACATTCCATATTGACATGCCGGAGGAACTGGTGCATGAGTTGTCAAAGTGCCGAAGCGATGAAGAGGCCAGGGAAGTTGGTATAGAGTGGACTACGGAACAGAGTCGTGACCTCCTTAAAAACGAAGTGCCGGGGATACATTACTATACCCTCGGCAGATCGGATAATATTGCACGTATTGTTAAGGGCTCGTTCTAGAGACCGAAAGCCTTTTTTACAGCATTAACCTTGTTCAGCTCCTCCCACTTGAATAGCTGTACAGCGACCTTCTTATCGGGCTTGCCGTTGAATGACCTGAAGCTTTTCTCAATGGTGCGCGGCTCGCGTCCCATATGCCCGTATGCTGCGGTCTCGCTGTATATGGGTTTGCGCAGGCCGTATTCCTTCTCTATCATTGCAGGGCGGAGATCAAACATCTTTTGGATGATCTTTGCGATCTCACCGTCGCTCTGCTTCACCTTCGAGGTGCCGAATGTGTTCACGAAGATGCCCACCGGTTCTGCCACGCCGATGGCGTAAGAGACCTGTACCAGCATCTCGCGTGCCACACCGGCAGCAACCATGTTCTTGGCTATATGACGTGCTGCATAGGCTGCCGAGCGGTCAACCTTCGAGGGGTCCTTGCCTGAGAAGGCGCCACCACCATGGGCACCGCGGCCACCGTAAGTGTCAACTATGATCTTGCGTCCCGTCAGGCCGCTGTCGCCATGAGGACCGCCAATAACGAACTTCCCGGTAGGATTGACATGGTATTTGATCTTTCCGTCAAAGAGCTTCTGTACGTCTGCACCAAATTTTGACTTTACCCTGGGAACAAGAATACTTATTACATCCTTTTTAATGGTCTCAAGCATCTTCTTTTCGTCCTTGCTGAAGTCGTCATGCTGTGTTGATACCACAATTGTATGCACCCTCTTCGGTGTACCGTTGTCATTGTATTCAATGGTGACCTGAGACTTTGAGTCGGGCCGGAGATATTTCATCTGTTTCCCTTCGCGGCGGATCTCTGCGAGCTGGTATACAAGCTCATGTGCGATATCGAGTGAGAGGGGGAGATAGTTTTCGGTTTCGTCAACGGCATAGCCGAACATCATACCCTGGTCGCCTGCGCCCTGTTCCTCTTTCTTTTTCCGTTCAACGCCCATTGAGATATCAGGTGACTGCTCATGAATGGCCGAGAAGATACCGCATGAGTTGCCGTCGAACATGTATTCGGCCTTTGTATAGCCGATACGGTTGATGACCTCACGTATTATTGTCTGTACGTCAACGTATGTTTTTGTCTTGACCTCACCTGCAACGACCACCTGGCCTGTGGTGACGAGGGTTTCGCATGCCACCTTCGAGTCGGGGTCCCATGCCAGGAAGTTATCAAGGAGTGCATCGGAGATCTGGTCGGCAACCTTGTCAGGGTGCCCTTCAGAAACTGATTCAGAAGTAAATAAATAGCTCATATGTTAATTTTTTTACGTTTAACAATGGCAGGGACGGATTGTTGGCAAATCAGCGGTTGGATACCGGTTTAGCATTTTTTTCCGTGGTTGCAATCAGCGCAAATCTGTCCACCTGTCGATTAACGGGGGCAAAGATAATGGTTTTTAGGCAATAGGCAATAGAGGGGCGAGCGTTAATAATTGACCCGGTGGGTCAATTTAGCGATGCAGCCAGCTTGCAGAGGGAGGCTTAAACAGTCGGCAGTACCAGTGGGCAGTTGGCAGTACCAGTGGGCAGTTGGCAGTACCAGTGGGCAGTTGGCAGTTATATCCCCCAAAGGCACCCGTCCGGATGAAGTTATAGGCGCAGGGACAGCAATTAATTCACTTCAGAAAAAATAAACAAGATGTATTAAACATAATGTATAATACAAAATGTTGAATTTTCTCCCGGGCAAAGAGGCCTGGGCAGGGGTTATTTCCCTGTCAGCTGCCGGAATGTTTCCTCGAGGCGGGCGCCGGCGAGGGAGGAGATCTGGTCTATGGGGCCATCGGCAATTATACGGCCGTGGTCAAGTATTATCACCCTGCTGCAGATGGCTTCAACCTCCTGCATGATATGTGTTGAGAGCATCACCGTCTTTTCTTTTCCGGCTTCTGAGATGAGATTGCGTATCTCCACGATCTGGTTCGGATCCAGTCCGGTGGTTGCCTCATCAAGAATCAGAACCTTAGGGTCATGTATCAGAGCCTGTGCAAGACCTACCCGCTGCCTGTATCCCTTGGAGAGAGCTCCTATCTTCTTACCCTGCTCGGGTGTAAGCCCGGTTCGCTCAATGACTGAGTTTACAGCCTCGCGGCTCCTGCTTCCAAGTCCGTAAATACCGGCTACGTAGCCGAGATATTCCCTGACAAACATGTCAAGGTAGAGCGGGTTGTTTTCAGGCAGGTAGCCTATCTGCCGCCTCATCTCCCTTGCTGACGGTCCTGCCTTCAGGCCGCACACAGTCACCTCTCCCGAGTCAGCCGGAAAGAAGCCGGTGATGATCTTCATCATCGTCGACTTGCCGGCACCGTTGGGACCGATGAACCCGACTATCTCTCCTGACGGTATCGTAAAGGAGACATTGTCAAGGGCCTTCTGCGGACCGTAGAGCTTGGTTACGTTGCTGACAACAATGGACATTTGCGATGTGCGATGTGCGACTAACCGTACATGAACTGCCCCACGTTGGCATATGCCGAAGTGGGATTGACGCAACAGACCGGAATCTTTGAGCTGTTGGCTATGATAAACTGTTCCTTGGCGCCGAAGACAAAATCGGCAAAGGTGATATCCTTTGTGGTCATGATAAGGATCAGGTCGGCCTTCATCTCCTGGGCGATTTCCAGGGTACGTTCCCCGATCTTGTCAGCCGGGATCTCATGGAGCTCGTACTCTATATTATTCTGTATCAGCATCCTGACCGTGTAGTTCAGGTTGAGGTTGGTCTTCTTGGCAAGAGAGTCGTCCTTCCTCTGAGCCTTTAGTATATGGATCTTTGAGTCAAAGTATTTGCCCATGAAGATGGCCATTGAGAGTTTTTCCTTTTCCTCTGACCGGAAGTCGACCGGGAATACAATATTATGATACCTCTCATTGTCATCAGGCGGAGCCTGTACAACTATATACGGCACCTTTGATTTTGCTATCACCTTCAGGGCCCAGCTGCCCGTCAGTTTCTGCATACCGCTCATGCCATGCGTTCCCATTACCACCAGTGACGCTTTCCGGTCATTGACGAATTCGGGAATCTGTTTGAAGATGGAGCCCCGGGCAACATGTGTCTTTACCTTGACACCGAATTTGCGCTCAACGTCGGCCCCCCTGTTTTCCATGGCAGCCTGCTTTGCCTTCATGCCCCCCTCGGTGGTGATCTTCTCTACAATATGCAGCAGGCAGACATCATTCCGCGTCATAAGCGAAATCTTGATGGCATGCTGCAATGCATATTCGGTCACCGGGGTAAAATCCCAGGGAACTACAATCATCTTGCTGTCGACTTCCATAATGTTATCGTTTTCAATTAGAATAGTAAAATTATCCTTTTTACGGAATAAATTCAATAGCCAAAGTACTTAGGAGAAACGCCTGCGCCATATGAAAAATTGCGTTTGTGCACAAAAACAGTGCCATTTCCCGGAAGATCATTCCGGTTACAGGAACAAAATGCTATTTTTGTCTGCATAATGCGATGATTATTTATGAAGCGAAAAAGAGTAAAGGAACTGCTTGAGAGCCATGCAACGGGTGAAGAGGTGCTTGTCAAGGGATGGGTCAGAACAAAAAGGGAGATCAAGAATGTGGCCTTTGTGGCACTTAATGACGGATCAACCATAAACAGTATACAGATAGTTGTAGATATAAACTCGTTTGCGGCAGACTTGCTGCGTGACATCACCACCGGAGCCAGCCTGGCCGTGACCGGAACCCTGGTGCAGTCACAGGGCAAGGGTCAGAGCGTTGAGATTTCCGCTTCGGATATCACCCTCTACGGCAAGTGTGACCCGGAGACATATCCCCTGCAGAAGAAGGGACACTCAATGGAGTTCCTCAGGGAAATAGCTCACCTGCGGTTCCGCACAAACACCTTTGGTGCCGTGATGCGGATACGGCACGCCATGGCATTCGCTGTGCATAAGTATTTCAATGACAGGGGATTCTTCTATCTCCATACACCCATTGTTACCGGCAGTGATGCCGAGGGAGCAGGTGAAATGTTCCATGTAACCACTCTCGACCTTGAAAATCCGCCCCGTACCACTGAAGGGACGATTGACTACGAAAAGGACTTCTTCGGCAAACCAACCAACCTTACCGTCTCGGGCCAGCTTGAGGGTGAACTGGGAGCGCTCGCGCTGGGCGAGATCTACACTTTCGGCCCCACTTTCCGTGCAGAGAACTCAAACACCCCCCGCCATCTTGCAGAGTTCTGGATGATTGAACCAGAAATGGCATTCTGGGATATCAATGACAACATGGATCTGGCGGAGGATTTCACCAAGTACCTTATAAGGTATGCCCTTGACAACTGCCGTGAAGACCTTGAGTTTCTCAACAAAATGATAGACAACGGCCTGATCGAAAGGCTGGAGTTCGTTCTGGCCAACAGTTACATGAGGCTTACCTACACCGAGGCCATCAAGATACTTGAATCGGCCGGACGCAAGTGGGAATACCCCGTTGGCTGGGGACGTGACCTGCAGGCTGAGCATGAACGTTTCCTCGTCGAAACACATTTTAAGAGACCGGTGATACTTACTGACTACCCGATGAGCATCAAGGCATTCTACATGAAGCAGAATGATGACGGCAAGACTGTCAGGGCCATGGATGTGCTCTTTCCCGGAATAGGTGAGATTATCGGAGGCTCACAGAGGGAGGAAGAGCTTGATAAGCTGACAAGGAGGATTGAAGAGCTTAACCTGCCTCTGAAGGATCTCTGGTGGTATCTCGATACAAGGAAATTCGGCACTGCACCTCACTCAGGCTTCGGACTCGGGTTTGAGAGGCTGATACTCTTCATGACCGGCATGTCAAACATCCGCGATGTGATACCGTTCCCGCGAACCCCGCGGAATGCGGAGTTCTAGGAATCTGAAACGAAGGCATCATGCTCGACCAGAAACTCCAGCAGAAGCTGCTCCAGAAACTGTCACCGCAGCAGATCCAGATGATCAAGCTTCTGGAGGTGCCTGCCATGCAGCTCGAGCAACGTATCAAGAAGGAACTGGAGGAAAACCCCGCACTGGAGGAGGGTCCTGACGATGATGATCTGCCCGGAGAGAATGACGAGGAAGAAATTGACCAGGAACAGGCTGACCGTGAACAGGATGAGTTCGCCCTGGATGACTACCTGAACGATGAGGATATTCCTGATTACAGACTGCAGATAAACAACGCCTCGAAAGACGATGAGCGAAGGGATGAGATACCCTATGCTGCCGGTTCATCATTTCACGAAAACCTTATACAGCAGTTCAACCTGCGTGTTGACACCGAGCGGGAGGAGACACTCGGAGAATATATCATTGGCAACATTGACGATGATGGTTACCTGCGCCGCGAGGTGGAGAACATGGTTGATGACCTCGCCTTTCTTCAGAACATCACCACCGATGAAAATGAGCTCAATGCCATCCTGATGATTATCCAGGATCTGGAGCCGGCAGGAGTGGGAGCACGTGACCTGCGTGAGTGCCTGCTGTTACAGATTGAGAGAAAGGATCAGTCGGTACCTGCGGTTGTACTGACAAAAACTGTTCTTACAGACTTCTTCGAGGAGTTTTCACGGCGGCACTATGAAAAGATAATGACCAGGCTTGGCATTGGAGAGGATGAAATGAAAGGGGTCATTGATGAGGTGCTTAAACTGAATCCCAAGCCGGGCGGAACGATTAGTGATCCTTACACCAGAACGGCGCAGCATATCATTCCCGATTTCATCCTTGAGCAGTCTGACAGTGGTCTTGAATTAAGCCTTAACAACAGGAATATTCCTGAGCTGAAGGTCAACAGGGGATACTCCGAGATGCTTGAATCATACTCGCGAGACAAAAAGGCCGGAAAACAGAACCGTGATGCGGTAATGTTTGTGAAACAGAAGCTCGATGCTGCAAGATGGTTTATAGACGCGATGAAGCAAAGGCAGAATACCCTGCTGCTTACCATGAATGCCATCCTTGAGTACCAGAAGGAATACTTCGCCGAGGGTGATGACACCAGGCTCAAACCAATGATACTCAAGGATGTGGCTGAGATGACCGGGCTTGATATATCCACTGTTTCAAGGGTGGCAAACAGCAAGTACATTCAGACTCATTTCGGGATTTTTCCGCTTAAGTTTTTCTTCTCCGAGGGGATGCAGACTGATGCCGGTGATGAGGTGTCAACCCGGGAGATAAAGCGGATCCTCCAGGAGTGTCTCAGCAATGAAGACAAGCGCAAGCCGCTGACAGACGAAAAGCTTACAGAGATTCTTCAGGAAAAGGGATATCAGATAGCACGCCGCACAGTGGCAAAATACCGGGAGCAGCTGAATATTCCTGTCGCAAGGATGAGAAAGGAGATAAAGTGACCTGCGGCCGGAGGTATTTGACAGATTGGAGAAGCAGACAAAATGACCAGCAGCCGGGTGAGGGTTGCAATGGGATTGACAGAATTGGGAAAGATACAAAGTAACCCCCAGCCCGATGTGGCCGCAGGGGAATTTCCAGAATGAGGAGGAGGCAACAATGGATCAGGGTGTGAATGAATCGGAGGGAACCGGCATGGACAACAGGCCGGAAGGGATGCCTGAGGGCAGGAATGATACGATAAGGAGAGTGGCGAAAGTACTTTCGGTTATCTTTCACCCGGTATTCATGCCACTATACGGGCTGCTTATCATCTACAGCTCCCATACATTGCATTCGTTCATGCCGGTGCAGATCAAGCGGATGATCTTTATTCTGGTGCTGGCCAACAACATAATGATACCCATGGCCCTTGCCACGGTACTGTACGCCAGGGGAGCAATCCGTACCTTCAATGCGCGTGACCGCAATGAGCGGATGATACTGCTTACCTTTTCAGTGGTGATGTACACTCTGACAGCACTGTTGCTGATGAAAATGCAGTTGCCGAGTCTCTTCAGGGCATATTTCATTGCCATTGCCTTTGTCACCCTGATAACCCTGGTGATAACGGTCTTTTACAGGATCTCGCTGCATGCATCAGGCATCGGAGGGCTGCTGGTGCTGATAGTGTTCATGATATTGCTTTATCACAACAGCATGGTCTGGCAACTTGTTGCCGTTTTCATTACCGGAGGTGCTGTAATGGCTTCGAGGATCTATCTTGATGATCATTCGCCCCGGGAAGTATGGACCGGACTGCTGGCCGGGATGGCAGTGATGGGACTGTCACTTTTTTTTATTCTCAAGTAAAAGGTTTATTGCATTTTCAAGAAGGGGGGCGCTATCAGGGAGATGTTGCCCCGTACCGGCATCAACACCGTGGCGGGCATCATTCCGGTTCAGGTTTTCAGCCAGTAGTGCCAGCCTCTCCAGCCTGCTCTGCCTTAGGGTAACAAATCCATACAGGCCATCCAGGTATTTGCCCAGATATTCCTGTTCAGGCTGACCCGGGGTGGGAATAAGCACTGCTCCCCTGCCCATCGAAGCCAGCTCCATGATTGAGGAATAGCCTGCCCTCGCAATTACCAGTGAGGCACCGGTGATAAAACGATGCATGTCGCGAGAGGAAGGAGCGGTGATATACTGCACTTCGATGCGCGACTCCGGCAGGCGGGACAGAGGGGTGGCAGTGAGTACTGTCAGATATATGGCAGAGTGAGGCTCAGGCTCCCTGCCAGCAGCTGTGACTGGGTCAGTCAGTGGGTCCTCGGGTGACTTTGCCGGCATCAAATCTGATTTACCGGAGCCCAGTGCCGCCACCACCTTCTCAAGCATCAGCGACCGTTGCGGTTCGGGCCCCGAGAGCAGCAGGCACACATACGGGGAGGAAGGAATTGATGGGTTATATTCCGGGGCAGATTGCCGGCTTTGCTCATCAGGTTGACCGGATTGCAGCATCTTATCTCCTGCAGCGGCAATGGATGAATAGGGAGTCACCCCTGCAGCTGTAACCGGAGAGGCAAACCGGGAAAGCGGACCCGTATAGACCAGGTTCACGGGCTGCGGTGATCCGGCCAGGTGCGACAGCCTGCCGGAGAGGGTTGAGTGTACGTTAGTCCGGGGCCTGCCCGGATGCGACAGCCTGCCGGAGAGATTTACATCTCCCGGGTAGTCGGGCACCAGGCAGAGGTCATACCTTTTAATTATATTGCGGTGAATCCGTTCCGCCAGCGGCTCCAGGAACCGCAGCCCGGCGGGGAAGGGTATCCGCACCTGGTGGGTGACATACACCGAGAAGATCTCCCTGTGGTAAAAGCCAAACCTGTTGTCGGAGATAATCACATCTGGCCTTATTTCTTCCGCCAGGCGACGGAGGGTTCCGTGATCCCTGATTGCTGAGACAATCATGCGCGGCAGCTGCAGGAAGATGCAGAGGTACTGCGGAAGAAAACGTGAGTAGCTGATTTTCAGTCCCGGGATCTCAGCCAGCGTGACTCCCGGAAGGCCTTTAACTGCCATCCGCAGAAGGGTGGCATCTGCAGCAAAGATGACATTGCAGCCTCTTCTCTGCAGTTCCAGCGCCAGTGGTATCATTCGCCCGGCGTGGCCGTATCCCCAGCTGAGGGGGCTGATCAGAACCTTTGC